>DAONDQ010000052.1:0-18444 GCA_035402645.1 Candidatus Cloacimonadota bacterium
TATCAGTTAAGAACTAAGAAGTAAGAGTTAAGAAGTAAGAGTTAAGAAGTAAGAGTGGCAGAGCAGATGGGAACTGGGAACAGGGAACGCCTCACCCCGTGAGGTGGCACAACGCACCCTGTGCGTTGCAAGCATTGTCGTACCATAGGTTTCCTAACCTGTTATTGGAGTGGGTTTTCGTACCCACGGATTGTTATCCTTGACACTTCAGTAAAAAAGGTAGATTAATCTCTAATATATAATAATGATTAGGTTCCAGTATCGTGAGGTCATATGAAAAAGTATATCATCTATTTTCTGGTAGGTGTGCTGCTGGGTGTTGGGTGGGGTTATTTCTGGGATGCAATCCATGCAGAGCAAAAATGGGCTTGGTGGCCCATGATCACCATTTTTGTCGGAAGTGGCATTCTCAACTTATTTACACGAGAAAAAGCATCCGTCAAACTCACCTGGCTCATTGGTTTTTTCCTCGGAGCCATTCTTTCCGGTATTTATTACTGGTATTTTCTTTCCGGCAGCCACGGTTATTACCTGAAGTTGTGATGATTATAGTTTTAATGAAGTCGGATTGTTTGAAAGAGGATGTTTATAAAAAATAAAGCAGGAAGTATTTCCACTCCCTGCTCTATTATTGTCCAATAATACTGTTGATTATCTATCGTCAACGAACAAACCTGATTTCCTTCATCCTTTCCATTGTGATTCTATCATCGTACATATGGATTTTCTTCATTAACAGCACTGCAAATGCAGGATCGAATTTACGGATTTTCTCATATACTCTTCGAATGGATTGCTTCACACAATTGCGTATTTCTGCAGGCTCGCTATAGAACACTTTCAGTTTCTTATGGGATGTGGCAATGCTCTTCAAATAGTCATTGAGTTGATCCAATTCATCATGCAGAGCATCCACAGCACCGTAATCATGATTCCTGGTGAATCTTTCGATCTTGTCTTTCACTCTCAGGATTTCTTTCCCCACTTCATACAGCGTCTTGTAGTCGGCTTTGGTGAATTCCGAAGACATGGTATCGCTATATATGCTGTGTTGAATGAGTTCTGAATTGTTTGTATGGTTGATTTGGTTAAGGACAGTGTCATGATAACCTCGTGCGATGAGCAGCGGGTATTGGATGGCACAATCTGAATTTGTGACGAGTTCTTTCAGGTAGTAAACACCGTTGAGATTCTTTATTTGATACGTTATTCCATTTGTTCCCTTAATCTTCCAATGATTCCCCGTGAATGTCCAGTCATAGCGTTGCATCTTAGCCTCCTATCCTAAAAAAGATTGGCATGATATCCCGCTCTCAAAAGACATCATGATCAGGCAAAGATGAAAACTAACGATGCTCTCCGATTCTATCTTTTAATTTTTAACTTTTAACTAAGCGAAGCGTCTCCCTCTATATATATACCGGTACAAAACACCGTATTTCGAGGACAAAGTTAAAAATAATCTAAAAAAAATACAAGATTCTTTCGTACGCAACTAAATTAGGTTGCGTAAAATGAATATTGCCAGGGCAATCTTGCGACTGCCCTGGCAGGTGTTTTGAGCCTCAGACCTCAAATTCGAACCTCAGACTTCGTACTTCGAACTTCGAACTTCGCACTTCGAACTTCCTACGCTATCAGGTGTGTGAAAGCTTGATAGCCTGTCACCTTGGGAAGATAGTGGGCATCGATGGCTTCCTTCACGGATTTGCATGGGATGTTCTTGTCGATGATGTCCTCGAGGGTAAGGACGCTCAGGTCGTTCTGCACCGGATCGGTTTTGCGCCAAGCCCAGAGCATCTTGACGAACAGCGCTTGCGCAGATGGAGCAATTTGCTTTTCCTGATCGATCAGATGCTTGTACTTCTTGCTGTACGCCTTCATGTCCGCAATATAGGAAGCCTGGGCAGCACTGAAGATGTTGCCGAGATTGGAACCGATGGCTCTCATCAGGGCGGTTTGGGAATTGGGTGAAGGTTTGATGAACTTGCTGGCATAGCACAGTTGATCCTCATTGTACATTTTGTACAACAAACCATCAACCTTCCCCGAAAAACCCTTGTGACTGTGGTTGAATTTTGGTTTCATGATAAAATACCTCCGTATTATTTCTGGAGGTTCCAAAAGCCTCTGCTTTCCCAATTTTTAACTTATAACTTTTAACTGAAAAAGCATCGCTTTTTTTTCACCTCTCATTCATATTAGGGTTACGAAAATGGTTTGGGGAGGTATGAGAAAAAAATAGTAACATAAATTGGTAAATTGTTGTTTAGGGGATTTAGAATCCCCGATGCTTGTAGGGATAAACCCATGTGTTTATCCTCTTTTTCTATTCCTCCCATTTGTGATGTGCTGAGCTTGTCGAAGTAAAAGGGAGGATTTTAACCCCCATTTTAAGGGGGGATGGATCACATAGTGATGCAAGGTGCGTGACAGGAGAGCTAGACATGTGGTGCCGGATGAGTTAGTTCTATCAATTCGTTGTACTCGCATAGATGTGAATCTAGGTCAGAACTACTCTCTCCGCTAATATGTCATTCTTGCGAATGCGAGAATCCATGACTCCGCTCCAATTCTTACTTTTAATTTTGACTTGGAGATACTCAGTTGTTTATCCATCTATTCCACAGGACGCAATCACACCCAGGAATTCATACCTGGGATGTGTACCTCAGATGTCTATGCCCAGTAGGGACGACACAGATATTGAGAAATAAAGACCCTATACCCTTATATACAATTTATCTTGACTGAAATAATTATTATTCTAATAATAAAGCATTATTTTCAGGGGATATTAGATAAGTGATGCGATCCGTAGATACTATCGAGAATTGGAAAACCTCAAGCATTTGAGTGGTACTGGTAATGAACTTTCCATTAAGGTAGCCTTCCCAAATTTCTGGATACCTGTTCTCTGGAGAAGGATATGCAGTTAATCGCAGAAGTATCATTGATAGGTATAAAGGAAAAACTGTGACTCCTGATGGTACTTTGAAGGATATGTTGCGTCAGGATTAGGGATATTGTGGAAAGAGAATTTTATCGAAACATTCGAATGATATTCTAAATAATATACATCAGACAAACTATATACTACTGAGGAGGGAGCATGAGTTTATTAAGAGCCAGAATTAATTTAGCATTTGAAGAACTCATTGAAAAACAAGATGGTATTACATTCCAGAGACTTTCCTATCAAGCTTTGCGTACTAGATGGCCATCTCTTGTGACAGCTAATGAAAAATCAGATCTTGGGGAGGATGCAAGAACTATATCATGCGAGGATTCTGATGGTATCAGAAGATCTTTAATTTGTTCTTTACGAATAACATTTACTAAACTGCAAAAGGACATTGCAAGGATAAAAAGCGAAAACACTGATGTAGATGAATTAATAATTGCCACATTAAAGATATTGACGCGGAAAACACAAAAAAGATGGGAAAATGAGCTACTTACCGGTTATGGGTTGAGATTAATCATTATCGATAGATCAGAATTTATTGCAGTTCTTGAAAAACCAGAATCCCAATGGCTATGCCAACAATACTTGAATATACAAACTGGTTATATTTATCAATATCAATTAGCAAAACAACAGGAAGAAAAGAATGATTACGTTGAAGCGATAATAAACGCAAAAGAAGCCGAAAAAGGTGCTATCAGTAACAGTGATTGGGAATTATTATGTAAAATCCAATTACTGCTTGCTGTTATTTACTTATATAGTGAAGGACTTGAAAAAAATTATCCGATGTTGGCTGATAATGCATTGGCAACTGCACGGAATTTTAATCTTATATCGCTATTGCCTGAATGTCTGATACGGTCTGCAAATTCTCATATTAAAGATAATCCCAAAAAATCTCGGCTATTATTGGCAGAAGTCGAAAAATTAATCTCAACAAATCCGCAATTATCAAAATGGTTTTATTTAAATTTAGCTGAACTTGAATTTCGTGAAAAAATGTATGAAAAGGCAGAAGAAGCATTGAATGTATTGAAATCTATAACTCCTAATATCTCACAAACTGATAATCAAAATTACTACCATCTTATGTCACGCATTGAGATGCAAAAGGGTAATCTAAATAGCGCGATGGAATATTTGAATAAAGCTCTAAAATCGGCTAAAAAAGCAAAAAGAGCTTATAGTATAGGTTGGATTATTAGAGAAAAAGCATATTGCTTGGATAAGCAGGGAAATTATTACAAAGCTGCTCAGGAAACAGAAAATGCGATGCACGTTTTTGAAAAAGCTAATATTAGAGTTGATTTTCTTGATACAGCTTTGATGGCCTGCCATTTATTTCGGGAATGCAATTACATAGAGCATGCTCTTGACCTTGTAAATCTTGTTATTTCTAAATCTAACATTGATGAATTTAAGGATTTATTTGTTGAAGCACTTCAAATCAGAACAGATTTATTAATAGCTTCTAATAAAGTCAATGAAGCATTTGAATCAAATACATATTTTCGCAATACAATAAAGCATATTCCAGACGCCTTGATCATTGCTGATCTTCAAGATGGAAATATTGCAATGAAGAAGGGTTATTTTAAAAGTGCTGAGGAATTTTTCTCAAAGAGCCATCAAAGAACACAACAGACAGAAGTTAAAAAAGAGATTACTGCTTTAATAAAACTCAGATGGTCAGAAGCAAAGTTTTGGCAAGCAAAATATAAAGATGCAATAAGCTTAGCTGGAGAAGTTATAGACTATCGCGGACAAATTCCCAAAAGAATGATTGATAAAGCCGAAAAGATCATCCAAAGATCGAAAGAGCGGGCATCTATTACATCTATTTTCAATGATATTTTGAATCATCCCAAACCACTAAAATGGGCCGGTACAGATAAATCAACAACAATTCAAGAAGCACATCAGGAGATAATTAGACCTTTGTTAGAGTGGAAAGATACTTGGCCTGAAGCCTCAACAGAAATCTATGATTTTTGGGGTAAAGGCAATCTAGCAAGGTACATTTTAAACCATAGAGGTTTTGATACTGCTTTTCATGTTACTGTTGAAGCAACATCAGTGAATCAAGCAAGGCAATGGGTTAGAGTACTTTGTCCCTATGTAGATGTTCTTACAATACTCTGGAAAGGACCGATGATAGACAATGGTTTTGTGTTCGTCCCTGTTAATTGGGAAAATTCAAATCCAGGTGGATGGGGTTATATGATTGCTGCCGGTGACCAAATCAAACCTCATAAAAGAAGCAAAGGGAAATGGTCACCTGCAATGGGAATGGCAACTTTATTGCCCAAGGATGCAATAGATTTTCTTTTTATAGAAGCACGAAATTTCTTCGAGACAGGTCGGTTATTTTTATTCCCAGCAACCAACTTAGGTTGTATAGATAAAGGGCATGGTCCTATCGAAAAGATGTTTAATGACATTGTCAATGCCAGTTCCTTTTTAACTTCTGAAGGGAACAATTTGTCGTCAATTAACTTTGGTAATCTCCCCTTACCTTTTTTTCCTGAAATTCCATTAAGTGAGCTTTCTCAAATGGTCAATGGAGAAGCAGAAAACCTATTAGAAACAAGATTATGTCTCCGTGACTGGTCCAGATTTTTAAAAGATAGAGAGATGTTCGAAACGCAATCAATGAAAATTGAAATACATGAAAGGCTTGAGTCATCGTTGAATAAAATTAGAAATAAATTTAATATTCTTACAAAAAAGCTTGAGTGGGCAAAGCAAGAAGGTGAAATCAGCTCTTATACATTTGATTCAAGTAATCTCGAGGTTAAACCGATGAATCCAGCAGCTTGTCAACTTGTTGATCTTCATAATGAAATCCGATCTACACCATGGTATTCTTTTTTTAGGTTAAGTTCTCAAGGGAATCGATGGGATTTATTGAGCGGAAATGAAGAGAAAAAGAGTGATGAGGCGAATTTTGAATCAAAGAAAATTTTTCATTGGCTTGTTCCACCAGAATCTGGATGGATTATTCCTACTGCTAAAAAGCGAATCTAGAGATATACATAAGATAATCAATCTTAAAACCCTAATTTTCAAAATGTCTATCCCCGAACCAATCCTTTATTCATAAAGTGTTCATATTCTCTCTGCTTAAGATTACTCATCAGCATCCTTAGGTTTGCAAGATCGTATAAACTCAATTGCATTGCTATATTTTTCAGCATATAAAGGTTCAAACTTTAATGTCGAAAACAACTCTAATACTGATTTTATACATTCTTGATAAGTATTGAAGTTACCATCATGATCAAACCAATAATATGCATACTTACAGATTTTCGGAAATTTATCCTTAAATGGAATATTGTATTTAACAAATCTCTTTTTCATTATATTTAGTGCTTTTGGACGCTTAGGATCATTCTCCTCCATCATAAACTCAAATGCACATTGTGCACTAGGGGTTAACATAATGCCAATCCAATTTGTAGATTCGTACCAATTCGATACTTCGTCAATTGCATCACCCAATACCATGCTTTGGCTTGTGCTAAATGTAAATTTCCCATAACTAATAGCCCCTCTAAAAAAAATACTATGTTCATTCATGTATTCCCAGAAGAATAAATTGATGATATGGGGCATGGTCGATAATAAGTACCTGGGATCTGATTCTGCTCTTAGATTCTTATAAGATAGACAAACGATGATGGTATCAGAAAGGCTAAGTACATCGATTGTAACATTTTTTTTAGTATCAGAATTATACTCATTTCTCTTGGATTCTAGTGTTTGTTTCAATCCTGACCATATTTCCCAAAATGAAAGATCCTTTCTTCTTGAGATAAACTCTCTGAATCCCAAAATATCTAACATAAGAACATATCCTGTTTTTTCAAGAGGCATCTCATTTTTGTTTGATGTAAAGTCTGTAGGCATTGGATTCTCCAATTCTAATTTTCTTTAATATTTATCTCAATTACACTTGCACCTGTTTCATCAAGTATATTATCATTATTTTGATTCTCTCTAAAAACTGGCTCATTATTATACTGGAAAGAATCGATTACTTGCGATGGGATAACCTTGCCAATTAGATTCGACGATTCCCAATTACCCATAAAATTAAACACACCTTGCTGTCTGGGCTGTCTTGCATAATAACTGGTCACATTCTGCGAGGTGATATCAATCAAATCTGTTATAACTTGATCCCAATTTGTATTGCTGTGACATGGTTGATAATCAAAATGACGACCACCATTACCAGTTATAAAATGGAATAACTCATCTATAAAACAGTTAACGGTATGAATACCATAAAAGCTCTCATTATATGGGTCATAAGGAGGATAGCATATAAAAAGCTGATTATTATGTATCTTATTTATTAAGCTATTATCACATGGTTTATTATTACAATGATGAAAAATAAAATAACGAAATATTAATGCTCTTGATATGGGTGTTCCATTTGTAATTTCACCAATGTACAAATACTTTGCTCCCAGGTATAAATGTGGTCCCGTGATATGACGGCGTTTCATATTCAGTCTTGGAGATGATCTGAAATAATCAAATTCAGGCCAATTGTTGTAGAGATATCGCTGATTATCATTATTATCCGGATGTTCGAGTTTCTTAACCTGATATAGGACTGCAGTTCGATCAATAGTGCCATTTCTTCTTTCGAAATTCATTACCAGAAGTAAGTCGCCAATTTCTACAGCTCCGTTTTGTGGAAATTCGGGACTTTTAACTTGGGGTTGCTGATGAGTAAATACTCCCCCTGAAGATATTTTTAAACCGCTTTCAGAGAATAAACCCTGTACAATTTGACCATTTATTGTTCCAGTAAGTAATGAAATGAGTTTTGCAACAATTCTTGGTTCTGATTCATCAAAATTGATATTGTCATAAATTGCCCTAACTAATTCCTGCTTAATTTCCCTTTCATAACGAAATATATCACTATATGCCATCTTATCCCTCCAAGATTATTTTCCCCACCTCTTGTTTTGCATGGATTATAATCTCATTTGCTTCTGTATTTAATTGCTCAGTTTCTTTATAAATCATATCTATATGTTTTACAATATCATCTTGCTTTTCTTTTTCGACAATTGGAATCAATATTTGGCCTAATTCTTGTTGAGTAATCGCTGGATAGTTACCACCACTAGAACGTTGTTCCATCTGCAATAGTGACAATTTTGAGCGTAAAACGTAATATAAATACTTCTTAGATATATTCTTCTTTAAATTTCTTATAATAGCAAAACCTGTTGATGCTATCATTATTTTATCCGTAATCAGATATGTGATTGCACCTCTACTTGGTCTTGTTAATGACACCAGAATATCACCATCTCGTGCGATCATTCTTGCCCTACTTGGAGCTTTTCCTATCTCAATTTCACTTATTTCAGTGATTCGGCCGTTCTTAATGTCAATTGCTCCAATTTCAATATATGAAAAACTATTTTGAAAAATTGACTTTTGATCCCATAACTCATTAGAAAAATCACAAATATCATTTAATTTTATAGATACTGGATTTAGAAGACTTAATAAAGAAGCAATATAAGGTCTATGAAAAAATGGGTCCCACCTTTGACCTGCGAGTTGATTCCATTTTGTTTCAAATATTCGATTCTGAATATTCGCTTTCTCTTTATCTAGCAATTCTATGCCAAGTTGTTCAAAAAGTATAGAATCAATTCTATTAAACAGATCTTTAGATAATTCTTCCTTTTCCGATTTAAGCTTATAGGCATTTTCCATAATATTGACGATTTTTTCAGACAAAATTATTGGTAGATTACGAATTGAAGAAAAATCTAAAGCAGGTCTTGTACCACCAGTAGTATAACGAAAAGCAATTGTCTGCCCTATGTCAGAATTAAGAAAACAAGCAATCTGTTTACTAATTACTTCACTTCTGGTCTTTATAACAACTGAATGCTGGTTAATATTACCCACGAAATCCTTAGGGGCTGTACAAGAGCTTGCAATACGTCCAGTAATGGTAACTAATAAATCATTCTCGTATACTTGACTTCTCGCTAACAACCCATCATGTGTTTCTTGGTTTATAAATACCATATCATCCCAATTAATACCATATTCCGTAATATTTGTGACTCTTAGAAATGGAACACCTTGAAAAGAGGATGTATAGTAGCTGTCTTTATCGCTTTTAGAAGGTGTTGAACCGCTACTCATTTTAATTATTAAGTTGCGCATTCTCCATTGTGTTTTCAAACGTACCTTGTCATCTAGTTTTCGTAGCTCAGGTTTATTAAAGAAAGGATCGAAACGCTTTCCACTAATTTCAGACCAATTTTCAATAAAGACTTTGTTTTGATCAAATGAAGGATTCACTTCAAATCTCATGAATTCTGACCTTCTTCAATCGCTTGCATAAAACGGGACAATTCAGTGGAGATGTTTTCAAGTTCATTGTTGGGTGTGGGTTTGCCGGTAGCATCATATCCAATATCTTCTGCAATTGCCATGAATATGGAATAATCCCATTCAGGAGAGGATAAGAATTTATGTAACCGAGTTTCCAGCAGTTCATTCAACTCTTCTTTTAGTTTATCCATTTTTTGCTGATAATCTTCGGATAATTGATTATACCATTCTATATATCTGTCTGTCTTTTTTAATTCCAATAAAGGGATAGCTTTATCATATTCAAAACCTTTTAGAGCTTTTACATCTCTTGCTTTATCTTTTTCGATCTGGTTGTATTTTGTAAGGAATTCCTGTTCATCTTTCAAATCATCTTTAATCTTTTGTTTCAGATTTCTAATTTGAAGAGTCTTTTGATTGGAATATTTTTTTAAAAACAATACTGAGCTTTTCACACCTGCACCTGTATGGTTGAAGGCGGTCTGGGGAAGGGAAATAACAGCAACAATTCTATATAAATCTTCTATATTATCTCGAACATACTGCATAGATGAGTTAGTTAATATTCCATCAGGAATTACAATAGCCAAATATCCCCCTTCCTTCAGGTAATGATGGCATTGCTCGATAAACAGGATTTCTGTGCTTTGGGCTGGTCTTGTACTTGCTTTGCTCTTGGGATTCAACCAATCAACATCTTTTAGAGCCATTTTATACTGGTGTAGATATGCCTGTTCAGTTTGTTTGATTGTTGACCCGAATGGAGGATTCGTAATAATGAAATCAAATCTATTATATACAAAACCTTTGTTTCCAGTGGTTAGAGCAACCTCGTAATCAGACCATAAACCATCCGCTGTTACTACATTTGTATGACCATCATCATGAATGATCATGTTCATCTTCGCTGTTCTGGCAATTTGTTCATTTATTTCTATTCCGTAGAGATTGGATTGAGCAAAATCATGCCAGTAATTATAATATTTTGTAGCTTGCTTAGGATTATTTGAATCATAAAAGTCATCTGCTTGTTTCCTTACTTTATCCAGGGCATGTAGTAAAAAACCCCCACTTCCACAAGATGTATCGAGTACAAGAGATGTATTTTTTATCGGAAGCACACTAACTATAAAATCAACGATAGGGCGAGGTGTAAAATATTGACCAAAATCACCTCTAAAGAAAGAACCCATAAAAGTTTCGAATGCTCTTCCTTTACTATCAAGATCGGTCTCGCTTAGATTGATACCTTCTAAATATCCAACCACCGTCCTTATTTTAATAGAATCAAGCTTAATGTCATCTTTGAAGACCTCTGGATCTTGCTTTCTCCCCTCTTCGTATAAATCTAATATACGTTCTCTTAACTTGATATTGGTATTCACCTCCGTATCTTCAGTAAAAATCTGGAAATCGTAGGGTACTCCATCTTTCCGTGCTTTCTTTTCATCCCAAATTTTACAGAAAATCAGTTTATCCAACTCATCAAATGCCGTTGAAGGATTCAAAGCCCCACCACCCCATAAAGCTTGATGTGCCAACTCAAAACGACGTGTTAATTCTGCTTGTGTAACGTTCTCCAAGTCGAAAAGCTGCTGACCATTAACGGTACCACCACCCTTAGCATATTTATATTTTGCGAGCTTATCAACACCATATTGAGGTATATCTGGAACAGTACTTTTTATATCTTTTTCTTTATCTACTTCATAATAGACGTTTTTTATTCCTGAAGTTACCCATGAAAATTTAATTGTTCCAGCTAATGCATATGCATACGCAAAGCCCTGATTTACAGCTTGCATAAATTCCTGTTCTGATACTTCCTGCTTTTTACATTCAATAACAATATGAGGTTGTGTGCAAGCATCATCGTTGTAAACAATGATATCAGCTTCTTTAACAGCGCTCCCCATTGTTACTTTTACAAATTGTTTTACTCTTTTAACCGGATAATTATATACTAAAATCAATTTGAGATATGTTTCTGCCTGGACTTGCTCTTCCGGATTCTTATAATTACGATGGATGTTTTCAAACAAATAATCTATATATGATCTGTCATCATCAAATTTGATTAGCCTTTTCGCAATTCCCTTCTGGATTAGTTCACTGGTTTCTGTGTCAACTGTATTATTCTTGGAGTCTTTGTTCTTCATCTTAGCTCCATACTGGTTAATAATATGAAATTGATATAAATAGATTTGATCAAAATCAAGAAACAACGTTCGCCCATCGATACCTCATATTCGTTTAGCTGTTACATTTTCCAGTCAAAGAATTGTGCGTATAATAATAATTGGCAAGGAATATTTCAGAAGCAATTAAAATAACAATATTTTGTAATCTCTTTGTTACGATTTTGCATTCATTGAGTGCCATCCATTGGAATAGTGCTACGCTGAGCACAGATAAAAGTTAAAAACTAATAGTTAAAAGTGGCAGAGCAGAAGCATAGATTCTCGCATTCGCAAGAATGACATGCGAAAAAAACTTCCTTAGCAGAAGCTGATAGCTGATAGCTTATAGTGGTGGCATTTGGTGTTAGGTACCAGGTGCTAGAGGCTAGGGTGGAACTCAGAGGCAGAGATAATCAAACTCATTCGTCACGAGACCTCCCTTAATCCCTCCTTCACTTCGACAGGCTCAGTGCAACGCTTCGCTCAATTAAGAATTAAAAGTGAAAAGTTAAAAATTGAAGCGTAGGGGTTTGCGGCCGTAAACCCGTATTTTTCAGATCAGACAGTAAGATCGGAATCTTACTCCACGAAGACAGTAAGATTGGAATCTTACACCACTCGAAGTCACAGATATGAAGTCCGCACATCCTATAATCTCGATTATTACTATTTTTCGATGGATGTTTGAACTCCATATCGTGAATGAGACGCCCAGATCAGACGTCTCTACATTTGATGTTCCAAGGCATGGGCTTCCGGGAAATCCTGGAGAAGCCCGGCTGATACTGCTTGGGAGATGGTGATCACCGGATAAAGGTGATCCAGGATATCCTCCTTCGAGATCGTTGCCATATCGATTTCGGGGAATTGGTGCTTTAGATTCCACATCATGGTCAGATACAGATTATAATGAGTCGGTGCGATTTTCTCATTGATATTGACCGTATTGGCGTACATTCTGGTATAAATCTTCAGGTCGTTGATATAACCGGGATGAAGTGTGTGAAAGAGGATTGCGAGGTTTTTACCCCGATTCCCAAATGTATGATGATGCTCCTCGATCTCGATGATGGGGTATTTGCGTGTAATCACGAGACTGCCCTTATTATATTTACAATGTACCAGTCCCTGTGATTTGAATTTTCCATAAAAGGCTTTCACACAATTGGTGAATTTAGTTTTCATGATAACTCCTTTGTAGTTGGAATCCCGTATTCTTTTATTTAGAAAAGGAATAACGCGGGAAATGACGGTCAAAAATAACATGGTTTCTGCATGTTAACTGCATCCATACTGCATCGATAAAGCATCCCGGAATGCTGTTTTGCAGTTTTATTCACGCCTTTTCCACGATTTAAACATTCTACATATTATGGAGTATGAAAAGAGTGTGGGAAGGTACGGAGGCACAAATTAATTTGTGCAATAAAGAATTAAGAATTAAGAATTAAAAGTTAAAAGGTAAAAAATTAGGATTAGCTGGGTAGTTTATGATTCAGTACAGTAGTATTGAGCAGCAAGGTAAACCATGCAGATACTTTACCTGAAGGAAAAATTACAATGGGTCTGCTGACGCGGACCCCTACGTGAATAAATTCGTGTATTATGATTTATGCCTTCTGCTCTGCATTGAATTTTTTCGTGTATTTCGTGTGTTTCGTGGTTTTACCAATCCTATTCAGCCAACCTGTAAATCAGCATATTGGGTTCTTCGGGTTTATGCCAGAAGCAGAAGCGATGCTTTTTCAGCATGGGGATCAATTCCGGGTGGGTGGAATGGATGAGAATCTCGATACCTTGTCGTTCCTTTGAGAGATAGTTCAGGGCTGGCATGGCTGTGAGCAGGATCTGTTCATCGAGGTGAGGGAAGATGGCTATGGGTTCGAGTCCGCCGATATAGAAGAAGACATCACCGATTCTATAGCCTTGCGCATGCTCCTGTATCCATTTTCTTCCTTCAACTGAATTGCGCACGGATTTCCAACCCCAGGGCAGGTACGGGCCGAACTGTCTTAATTCTTCTGCCGGTATGGGTACCTGTTGCGGTTCCTGCATCCTCTTGCTGATGTATCGGGTAAGCGTATATAACCTGTCCACGACCTTGAATCCAATCTGCTCCGACATACGGATGCTTTCCTTATTCTTATAATAGGTGCAGAATTCAATATCTTGAACGATTCCATCCTTCTTCAATTGCAGGGCAACATTCATGGCGTGACTGCTCAGTTGTTTGCCAATCCCATGTTTCTGGAAATCAGGATGAACACGCAAACCTTCCAGCCAGGCAATCCTGTTGGGCAGAAGGGTGATCTTATCGGTACCGACCACCTTCCCCTTATACTCTGCAATGTAGAAATGACCGTCCTGAATCCATTGCTTCGCAATTCTTCCCAAATAATCATCACCATCCCAAGTCAGGTCGGATATCTCCTGTATTCCTTTCAGGTCACGCGTGGTGCACAGGCGAATGTTGGCAGTCCAAATGGTTTTCTTTTTCATCATCACTCCTCAGTCAGTAAAAGCAGAACCTCCATGGCAAGGCAAGATAATAAAGAGAAAGAAAGAAAAACACATGAAAAAATGGGAATGTTGTTGAATTACAACCACCAATGTTGATGGAAATCAACAACATTAGGGCTGGTTACTACGAAACAGTCACCGGGCAACATCACATAACATGCTGTAAAATATGCATGTTACAATCAATAGTCAGGTTTGGCTCTTCCCATGCAATAAGAGAAGATGTGTGGTACTTGCAGGCATGACCTTAAGCCGAGTATCACATAGTAAGGGATAAGAAGAACAGCTTAGAGCCCTTCTGATAGTGTGACTCCCCTCAACTCCAGAAGGGCCTAAGTTTTTTTAACCGAGAATGTCGAGCTAAGGTCAACGTTAACATCAGGAAGATGCCTACATAGGTAAGGTGGAAAATGAACATCAGGAAGACAGCAACGATTTATACGATTCTCTCGTTTGTTCTATACATGGGAATTGTATTGTTTGTGTCTCGGTTCCTTATCTTAAAGGCTTTCACCAAACTTGAGATCGTACGTGGTATTCAACAGACTGACAAGGTAAGCCAGTGTTTGAAGCAAGAGCTGATGAACCTGGACACCTTCACATTGGATTGGTCATCCTGGAACGATGCCTGGAGATTTGCGCAGGGAAATAATCCTGCATTTGTCAAAGAACAAATGACTGACGAGACTTTTACGAATTCCAGGATCAATTTCATTGGTGTATTTGATAAAAATAATAAGATACTAACCTATAAACTCTTCGATACAAATTTGAAAAAAGATGATGCGATGTCGTCTGAATTGGAAAGCGCTGTGGAAAGGAAGTTCCTTTATACTGCCGAGGCAGACACTTCAAAGAAGGAAGGACTGATCCAGTTGGAAGAGAATCCGATGATGATCGTATCAAGACCCATACTGCACTCCGATAATACAGGTCCGGTCATGGGCTATCTTGTTGTTGGACGTTATTTGAATGTTGATCATCTTGGCATGATGCCGACCCTGAATTCATTGAATATTACCGGACTTCGTCTCGATCAGACGATCAGGGATACAGAAGATAGAAAGATCATTCCTCTTGTCACGCAAGGCAAACCCGTTGTCATTTTCAATAAGGATAAGCAAAAAGTCAGTTATGGTGTCATCAATGACATCAACAATAAATCGATACTTGCATATAAGATCATATCGAAGCCGGATATCCTCAACCTGGGTAAATCCACGGTTGGTTCCTTCATGTTGATTTTTTTCTTCTTCACATTCCTGATCATTTATATATCGGCAATCATACTGGATAACAAGATACTTTCCAGGTTGGTGAACCTGAAGAATGACGTGATCCATATTCGTGAAGAAGGAGATTTCTCAAAGCGTGTTGCCGAAGAAGGCAATGACGAGATATCCAATCTTGAAGAGCAGATCAATTCCATGCTGTCCAGTTTACAGGAAAGTCATAACCTTTTGGAAGCAACGCTGCAGGAAGCGCAATCTGCAACCAAGGCAAAGAGTGAGTTCCTGGCAAATATGAGCCATGAGATTCGCACACCTTTGAATGGTATCATTGGTGCTATCAATCTTATCGACCAGAAGGAATTGAACCAGGAGCAGCAAAACCTGCTCGAGATCATACATTTCTCCTCCAACTCGCTGTTGAACCTGATCAATGACATCCTGGATTATTCCAAGCTTGAAGTTGGAAAGATGGAATTCGATAATGTTGCATTCAACCTGAGAGACCTGGTTGAATCCATCATAGATTCATTCGCAATCAAGGCATATCAGAAGAATATCGAGCTTCTGTCACATATGAGTCCCGACACCTACGAAGATTGTACGGGTGACCCGTATCGTCTGCACCAGGTATTGAATAATCTGATAAGCAATGCCATCAAGTTCACCGACAAGGGTGAAGTGAATATCCTCGTGGAAATGATCGATAAGCAGGATCATATGGGAATGTTCAAGTTCCAGGTATCGGATACCGGTATCGGAATAGCCGAAGATAAGATCGGTGACATCTTTGAAAGCTTTAAGCAAGCAGATGGCTCGATTACCAGAAGATTCGGCGGTACAGGGCTGGGCTTGCCGATAGCGAAGCAGATCATTGAACTGATGGGTGGAAAAGTGACCGTTACCAGTAAAGTTGGAAGCGGAACGACCTTTGATTTCGAAATCCCGTTGTGGCTGAAATCAGTGGAACCGCTTGCACACAGGATTGAATCTGAAGAAATCAATAACAGCCGCATCCTGATCGTCGATGACAATATGACCAACCGTCATATCCTGTCGGAGATCCTGAAGAGTTATGAATTCAAGTATGCAGCCGTTGGCAGCGGTAGAAAGGCTATTCAGAAGATCAAGGAAGCTGACGAGGAAAAACAGCCTTTCGATGTGATCCTGATGGATGTACAGATGCCGGAAATGGATGGATTCGTGACCATATCCAAGATTAAGGACCTTCAACTGTCCAAGCAGCCGAAGATAGCTATTCTTACCTCTGTGGCAAGAAAGGAAGATATCCAGAAGGCGAAGGAGCTTGGGATTCATAAATATCTCCAGAAACCTGTGAAGATGAGAAAGATGATCATTCTCCTCAGGGAACTGATCCTGGGTGAACATCAGCCATCCACAATATTCGGACCCGATGAAGGCAACAAGGCAGAAAATGGTGAGATGAACCCACTGACCATCATGATCGCTGAAGACAACATCATCAACCTGAAGATAGCCGTGAGAATGCTGGAAAAGATGGGACACCGCGTGCTGTCAGTGAATAACGGTGAGCAGGCTGTCGACATGTACACGAAGTATGATATCGACTTGATCCTGATGGATGTCCAGATGCCAGTGATGGATGGATTTGAAGCTACAAGACTGATACGTAATATAGAGAAGAAAACCGGAAAATTCACACCGATACTTGCACTGACTGCTCATGCGCTGAATGGTCACAAGGAAGTATGTATTGAAAACGGGTTGAATGATTTCATTGCCAAGCCGATCACATTCCAGGCTTTATATGAAGTGATCCAGCATTACGGGTCTTCAAAGAAGAATCCAGCTAACCAATCACATAACCTGCAAGACCTGACAGCAGAATCACAACCACAGGGTTTATCCGAAATCTCATAGTCATAATCAAAACAACGACAAAGATAATCGCACTTTTCAAATCCACAATCGAGTCTTTACCGAGTACAACCGCCGCTGCTGCAATCAAACCCAATAATGCAGGACGTATGCCCGAAAGACCAGCCTGAAAAATGGAGTGCTTTCGAAAACTCACATACAACCTGGTCATCAGCAGCATCAGGATGAAGGGAAAAACCACAATGCCTGAAGTCGCTGCAAAAGAGCCCCAGAAACCTCCAACCTTGTAACCTACAAATGTTGCCGCATTAATGGCGATTGGACCCGGGGTGGTCTGAGAGATGGCAACAATATCGATGAAATCCGTATTCGTAAGCCAATGATGCTGAACAACCACTTCCTGCTGAATGAAGGGCAGCATGGCATAACCACCGCCAAAACTGAAAAGACCGATCTTCGCAAATGTCAGGAAGAGGATGAGATAGATCATTGCTCGTTCCTCATGAAGATCATGCCGGTGATGAGTGCAAGTATGACCATCCAGGCAGGGGAGATGTTGAAGAATACGATGAGGATGAAAACGATGATGGGCAGCCAGGCAACCTTCCATTTGAGTTTGCTCATCTGACCGATATTGATAAGGGAAGCGGCGATCAGGGCGACCACGGCAGGGCGGATTCCGATAAATATTCTATTCCATAAAGGCTGCTGATGAAACTGGTAGAGGAACATGGAAATCAGGAGAATGGCAATGAACGAAGGAATCACGGCACCCAGTACACCTGCAATACTTCCTATCAATCCCGCAATCCTATAACCTGTATAGGCAGCGATATTGACTGCTATGGGTCCGGGAAGTGACTGAGAAAGTGCCAAGCCGTCCAGGAAGTCTTCAGTCTTCATCCATTTCCGCTTTTCGATGACTTCCTTCTGGATCAGGGGAAGCATGGCATATCCGCCGCCAATCGTAAACGCACCGATTTCAAGAAAACTGAAGAACAAGGAAAAGGATAGTTTGAGACGGCTTGCCATACTACCTCGGGAAAACTATTCTCGATCGGCTTTGAGAACTGCCAGGAAGGCTTCCTGGGGAACGGTGACCGAACCGATTTCCTTCATTCTCTTCTTTCCTTCCTTTTGTTTTTCGAGCAGTTTCTTTTTACGGGTGATATCACCGCCATAACACTTGGCAAGCACGTTCTTACGCATAGGATTGATCGTACTCCTGGCAATGATCTTGGCACCGATGGATGCCTGTAGGGCGATCTTGAAGAGGTGCTTGGGAATGACTTCT
>DAONDQ010000053.1:0-18435 GCA_035402645.1 Candidatus Cloacimonadota bacterium
GAGCCTTTTCGTATGAGTCTTGATGACCATACCTTCTTCGACAGGGGTGGTGCAGGCACGGACAACCTTGCCATTCCCCAGTTCAACAACACACAGTCCGCAGTTTCCTGTCGGCGGTAGATCCTGGTGGTAACAGAGAGTCGGGATATGATATCCTGCCATGGTAGCGGCATGCAGTATCTTTGTATCCTCTGTCACTTCCCTCGGTATTCCGTTAATGGTAATATGGATCATTCATATCCTCCAATGTAGTTTTTATTTATTATTAATTTATATGAATTATCTCAATTTCAAAATTCACAATAACAGATTGAAGAAGATTCAGGCAATAAAAAAAATTCAGGGCTTCCTTTTCCAACAATATCCGTTTCTGGAGTTCAAATCGCCAAGCAATATATAGTTTACCGAAAACACATTGGCGATGCGGACTTCTGGAACGATTAATCATCAGATATGAAGTCCGCACATCCAATAGATATCGATTAATCCTCTGTTCCGAAGGATGTTTGAACTCAATATCTTCATGCATTAAGAGGATAGCCTTTTCTGCTAGACTATGGTTTGCGCTTGAATTATATCTCTTGACTATATAATGACTGAAAATAAGCTATCTATTATTATAGCTTTTGCTTAGATCTTCACCATTTTTGATAGGTGGATGCTGCAAAGAAACTCGTTTAGGATTTCAATAATCGAAACAGAAGGATGAAGATGGACAAGGAAATAAAGCGAGCTAACAAACAATACCGTAATCGAGTCATTTTGATTACCCTTGTGATTCTGATCCTTGGTACAATTTTCATTTACTATGGTTTTCCATATCTCGAAGGTATCCTACACAACATGGAAATCGAGAAGTCAATGAAGATCGCTGCTTATGCGATATTCGTTCTTTTCCTGATACCCCTCCCCTTCGGATTCAAATGTCTTTCAATCGCAAACCACATTCTCCGAGAGCAACGTTATCCTCCCGAAGATATGAAGGTTCTATTTGACACTGAAGTAATTTACGGCGATAAAGCCAAGTTAAGGGCATATTTGTTTTTACTTCTGGCTTTCATGATCTTCTTCATTTGTATATTTTGCGCTATTTCAGCTCATATTTTTCTGAAAATCCTCATCACACAAGGAGTTTGATATGAAACAAATGATTCTGATGTTTGCCATGCTCAGTATCGTCATGGCACTTTTTGCCCAGTGGGGAAGTGATCCAAGCGTGAACAGTGCGATCTTTGCTAGACCCGGTGACACGACACTTCCCAAGATACAAGCAAATAGTCTCGGAAATGTGTTCATTTCCTGCAATTCTGCCGATGCGAATAACCAGTACGATCTGAGATTGCAGTATCTCGATTCCACCGGAACACCCTTCTGGCAGGAAAGCGGGATCCTGGTAAGTAATCATCAGACCATGACATGGATCACCGATTATGATATGGCTTTGCTTCAGGATAGTATCGCGGTGATTGCATATTCGGATGTAAGGCAGAATGGAAATGACTTTCATCCAAACATCTATGCCGTCTCTGCCTCGGGACAATTCCTCTGGGGTGCTGACGGTATTCAATTATCCACCCAGGGTACGTTTGAACCAAATCCGGTGGTCACTGTCACAGAGCAGGGAAATACCGTGGTTGCCTGGATGAGGGATACATCACCACAGAGCATTGTCATGCAAATGATCAGTCCTTCAGGCCAGCTTCTCTGGGGAGATGGAATCGTATATTCAAGTACGGATTTAGGTGCTTATTGGTATCCGAATCTCGTGCCGGTACACACGACCCAGGGAAACAGCAATGAAGTGATCCTGATTTGGGAAAAACGTTACGGTATGTATACAAATAATCTTGCAGCCCAGAAATTTGATGGTAACGGAGCACCCCAGTGGACTTCAGATCTCGCAATTTCTGATAACGGCAGTTTTCCCTTCTATTCACGTTTTAGTGTCATCAACGACGAGAATGGCGGAGCATTTGTTTGCTGGCATGTATATCGTGACACGTATTTCGATGCCTATTATCAACATGTCAATGCAAATGGCACCAATGCTTTTCCTGTCAACGGAGTCATATTCAGCACCGATCAAAGCCGCATGTATTTGGAACCCAGGCTGGTCTATGATAAGTTGAATGATATTGTTTATGGATTCTGCCAAATGAAGAACGGTAATCAGGATCAATTTGGTATCTTGGGACAGAAATTCGATTCAGTAGGAAATCCTTTATGGACTACTGCCGGAAGAGATATCATTTCGTTGGGTGGAATTGAAATCGGAAATATCGGTGCCATGCTAGCCGGAGATTCAAGCATATTGACTTTCCTGGAAGGCTTCTCACCCAACTCAACCAGTGCCAAAGTAACTGCATGCCGCATTTCTCCCAGCGGTCATTTTATGTGGACTACCCAATTTGTCGATTTATCAACCGTTATGAGTGGAAAACAAAAAATGCTCATGTCATCTTTCGTAAACAACCAGGCAGTCATCGTTTGGTCTGATGACAGAAATGATATTGGCGATGTTTATGCCCAGAACATCTGGACAACGGGTGAATTGGGAGGACAGACAGCCAATGACGATCCTGTAATTCCCACAGCGAAATTGAGCCTGTCTAATTACCCCAATCCATTCAATCCTCAGACAACAATCTCCTATGCGGTTAAAGCACAGGGAAACGTGAAAATCGAGATATACAATGTCAGGGGACAACTAATCAAGACGCTCATCAGTGAAGCAAAGCAGCAGGGAAATTACACAGTGACATGGGACGGACTGGATAACAGCAATGTTCCTGTTGCCAGCGGAATGTATTTCACCCGTATGCAAAACGGTCATAATCAAGTAACCCATAAAATGGTCCTAATAAGATAAGCTTATAAACTGAAAACGACTCATATATGGAGACGCCTTTCCTGGGCGTCTCTTTTATATTAGTGAAGATTTGAACTCCATATTTCTGCTCAATTTTTCAATGAATCCCAGTTTCCCTGCTTTCCCAAGTTAGAGAATCAATGCGGTGGTATATCGGAAGTTCATCATTTTTCATGAGTATAAAAAATTTCTTGCCATATCTTTGGCTCCGCAAAGTGTGGTTTTCTATATAAATAGAAGAGAAAGGGGTGTTTATGGCTACGACATCTGATATCCGGAATGGCATGATCATTGAATTCAAGGATGGTCTTTACCAGATCGTTGATTTCCTTCATGTGAAACCGGGTAAGGGCGGTGCATTTGTCCGTACGAAAATGAAGAACATGAAGACCGGGCAAGTGCTTGAAAATACATTCCGTACGAGCGAAACACTGAATGAAGTCCGTGTTGAAAAGACCAAAATGGAATATTTGTATAGAGACGGTGATTTCTTTGTCCTGATGGATAATGTGACATACGAACAGATCCATGTTGGAAAGAATGTCATGGGCGACCGTGAAAAGTTCTTGCAGGAAAACATGGAAATCGGTGTCTTATCTACTGAAGCTGGTGAAATTATTGATATCGAATTGCCGACAACGGTGATTCAGACCATCGCAGAATGTGAACCGAATGTGAAAGGCAACACTGCTTCCGGCGGAGGCAAAGCTGCATTCACGGAAACCGGTTTGAGAATAATGGTCCCCTTCTTTGTGGAAGCGGGAGAGAAAGTGAAAATCGATACCAGGTCGGGCGAATACATCGAACGTGCCTGATAGATAGCATCCAATTTTTGGAGGAACAATGGCAAAAGGAAGAAGTTTTACTGCAAAATTGGCACACGAAACCTCAATGGAAGGAAAAGTGATTTGCCCGGTTTGCAACACAGAAATCAAACGCATTAAGCTTGTGCTCGAGAAATCATCCAAGGCTGGCTCATGGTCACCAAAATATGAATTCCGCAGTATCTGCAAATGCAACGAAAACGATATCATGGCAGGTAAGATCTAATACTTCCCTGAATGAATCGATATTGTCCGCTGATTCAATTGGCAGCGGGTGATAGAAATATAAAAGAAACCCTCCTTGCGAGGGTTTTTTATTTCCCAAAAAAACATTGACTTGAATTGACCCACTTAACCCTATGTATTTTACATAGTAATGATTGGATTGTATTCAGGCAACAAAACCTAATAACCAATTATAATCGTTCATAAGGTGGTGGAATGTAAGGATCATTTGTTAGGTCACTGACTTTTTTACCCAGAAAAAACTGAGGAGATTTTATGAAACGCACTTTGGTGGCGGTAGTTTTTTTAACTATCGTTTTCGCACTTGCAGCTTATGCTCCACCCTATCCGAAGTACAATGGGAAAGTCAAGTTACCCCCTTCACATTCATCTGAGATATTCGGCGGGTTACACCAGCAACGAAATTCAAATGTTCCTGATAGTGTGCTGGTTCTCATGGTTCAATTTTCTGACATTTCATTGGTTAGCACTCCACAATATCCCGATAGTTTGGTACATGACCATGCTTTTTTTGACAGGTATATGCTCCATCTGACTGATTATTACAATGATGCTTCACACGGTCTTTACCAGTTGCAATATACGGTTCATGATCCCGTTATCACATTGTCTCATCCCATGTCCTACTATGGTGTGGATGATACGACACTTGCCGTGACCAGGCAGGCTGAATTTGCCCGGGACATCGTGAATGCAGTCGATGCTGATGTCGATTTTCGGCAATATGATGGAATCGTGGTGTTCCATGCCGGGGCTGGTCAGGAATCCGATATGGATGGGAGTCGAACGGGTGAATTATGGAGTACTTTTATTTCGAGGGTTGATCTGCAATTGGGTTTTGACCCGCTAAACGACAATTATCCGGGAATAGCCACGAATGATGGAAAATACGTTAAGGAAATGGTCGTTGTCCCCGAATGGGAATGGCAGGATTACTTCCTCAGCGAATATCCTGGTTTTGTATTAAGCACACTGGGGGTACTTGCAAATCAATTTGGTCACTTGCTCGGGATGCCGAATCTATATGATAACGACTGGAGCAATGGTGCTTCTGAAGGAGTTGGCAATTTCTGCATCATGGGTTCGGGTGCCTGGAACGGGAATGGTTATGTTCCCGCACTTCCTTCTGCCTATGAAAGAATCCTGATGGGTTGGGAAACCCCTAGAGTCGTCAGCAGTGATTTGCAGCAGATCAGCATAGATTATCTATTATCAAACAATTTCGATACAGATAAAGTAATCAAACTTCCCATTTCAGAGCATGAGTATTTCCTGCTCGAGAACCGGGAACAGAATCCGGACAACAGTGTTTTGAATGGATTGCCCAGTTTTACATTTGTTTTGCTGCAGGAAGGTCAGGCTTATTATCCGCAGACTGATTCAACGGCTGACCCTGTTCCGAGATTCGACTTCATGACCAATCGCTACAAAGGTTGCGAATGGGATTTCTTCCTTCCCGGTTATGGAACGACAGATCCTCCTGTGGATGGGTCGGGACTTCTGATTTGGCATGTCGATGAGAACGTGATCCAGGCAAATTACAGACCTAATGAAGGATATGACAGGATCAACGCAGATGCGCATCACAAAGGAGTCGACCTGGAGGAAGCAAGCGGAATTCAGGATCTGGATGCAACCAATATCACGAATCCGAATTTCAGGGGTGGTCCTGATGATTCATTCAGGGAAGGGAATAACAATTATTTTGGGCAGTTGGAGCACAATGGCATAATTTCGCAGCCAACAGCCGAAAGTTATTACGGTGGTATTCCCCTGGAAGTTTCCAATATCAGCACTGCAGGTCTAACCATGACTTTTAATGCCAAGTTCAGGTGGAGCCTTGATGCCGGATATGCCGGAACGAATCCTTTACCGGCTTCTTTCATCGATTTTGATCGAGATGGAAATGAAGAACTGTTTTATCCTATGCCGGACGGACATCTTGTATTCTGGAAAAATGATTTGGAAATGAATGTCTCATTTCCTCCCATGAATCCGATGAGCAAAATGTATGCATTTGATCCGGAGCAGGGAAGAATATTTTTACCCTATGATTTGAATAACGGACAAAACATTGCTTTATACTCATTTTTCATGACTTCGTCATCACATTATTCTGCATTACTGGTTCGAGCTGACAGAAAGTGGGCAGCAGGTCCGATCCTGATGAACACAAATACGCTTGTTTTACCACTCAACAGGACGGATGCTGATTCCAGTGAAATCATCTTTCAAACTACGACCAGCACGGATCGATCCATTGTTACCATTCCCGGTTTGATCCAAAGCAATATTGCATTTACGAATCATCAGGTCTTTTATATTCAGAAAAAAGATCATGCGTTATATCTGAATCGAACCAATTATACCACGCACGAGACTGCTTCTACTCTGCTGGCGGTCTCACCGGATTCCATCATTCACAGCATTGCAGTCGTTCCCTTGAGCCTGGTTACGGGAGATACTTCAAAATACGATGTATTACTCTTTGCCGGGCAAGGAATGTATGCATATACACAGGAAGGTGAATTGCTGAAGGGATTTCCTGCCAGGATACCTTTTGCCGATTATGGATTACCATCGTTTGAGGACATAGATCATAACGGTCACCTGGAAATACTGCTCGGTGGTGAAAACAGCTTTGCCATATTCGGGTATGATGGCAGTCTTCTCAATTATCCGATGGCAACCCTGGTGAATCCGGATACGCTTCATGCAGCAAGCGGAATATGGGCGACCGATTTGAACCAGGATGGGAAAATGGAACTCCTGGGTAATATGTCAAAAAACAGATTGTGTGTCTGGAATGTTGAAGGTTATCCCCCATATCACATCTATGATGGTTTTCCTGCCTCCATGTCAGATAGGAGTCTATCCTATCCCCTGATAGGCAAGGATGTGGATTCTGTGAACACTGTTTATCTCTTCACGGCTTCCCGCACAGGAAAGATATTCCGTGAGAAAATTGATAATACGGACATCAGTGCCATGCGCAGCGGTTGGTTCTGTGAATATGGAAGCCTTGCTCGCAATGCAGTTTATCAATATCGGGTACTACCCAACCAATACGCCACTACGAGGCTCTTTGTTCCCGGAGAAGTCTATATTTATCCCAATCCCTGGAAACAGATATTCTCGGATGAGATCATGTTTCGTGTCATGACCAGCCGTAAATCTGATGTGAATGTAAAAATATTCGATATTGCAGGCAAACAGCTTTATGCAAAGAAGATCAATTGTGAAGCTTACCTTCCGAATCTGCAAAAAGTGCAGTTACCGGTGCAGAAGATGGCTTCGGGTGTTTATCTTGCAGTATTTGAGGGTAATGGAGAAACCAAGACCCAGAAATTTGCCATTGAGAAATAAGGTAGGAACATATATGAACAGGAAACTTCTATTATTGCTCGTACTCAGTATAGGGCTCTTAACAAGCCTCCAGGCGATTTCAAGCAATGCTGACTATGGATTCAAAATGCTGAATATCCCCGTAGGAGTAGGGATTTCTGCTCAAAGCGGAACAGGATCATTCTCCAATATGGATGCAAGCGCTTTCCTTGAAAACCCGGTTGCATTAGTATTACGTTCTGAACGCCTGATTTCCTTCACACAGAATAGTTATCTCATGGATACAAATCAAAACAGTATCTTCTATTCTTATGCTAACAATAAAAGGCATTTCGGAATTGGATTGCGAAACATTGACTATGATACAATAGAGAAGAGAGATGATACGGGGCAGATCGTCGGTTTCTTTCATCCGCTTGATTTGAATCTGATGGTGAACACAAGTTACCGCATACTTCCTGATCATTATGCTGGGATCAATGCCGGCTTACTATACGAGAAAATTGATGCAGCTTCATCGTATGGCATGACATTTGATTTTGGGTATATGTTTCTTCCCCCGATCCAAGACACGAAATTATATGCTGATATCCGAAACATCGGTTTTACCTCCAAGATGGATGAAGAAAGTATCAAATTACCCGAAAGGTTCGAATGGGGAATCAGCCATGATTTCACGAATATATACAACCAACCGATGAAGGCAACCCTGGAATTCAAATCGATATCTGAAGTTGGAAGTTCTTGGAGAGGGAATGTCGGTGTCCAGGTTGCATACCAGGACATCTTTTCATTTAGATTTGGCTCAAATTTGAATTATCTGTTGAGTGATTTTATCAATATTGATTATCACGATGCTCCTACCTGGAGTATTGGTGCGGGATTTTATTTAACACCTTTCCTTGTTGATTATGCCTACACGCCCTATAGATTAGTTTCGTCCGATATGGATTCCGTTCATCGCGTAGGCGTAACTTACAGGTTCTAACAAAAAGGGTATCATAGTGAAACGGTTCATCATTCTTCTGACCCTGTTCGTGTCCGTTGGATTCGCATTTGCTTTGGAGTATACTCCCAAGCAAATGATCTTTAAGACTTCTGAACCGATACAGATCACAAGAGGTCAAACGGGGCTGACCCAATTCGATCAGTTTCTTCGAAATTATCAGCCTCAAAATATCAAACCATTGACGCCCAAGGCTGATAACCGATATTTCACTGCCACCCTGAATGTTGATCCTGATTGGGTGACATTACAGGCTGCAAGACCTCATTTCCCGGGTATTGAGTATATTCAGCCGAATTATTTGAATCAGTTCTACTTAACACCCAATGATCCGTTTTATGGGAATCAGCAATTATATTTGGATCATATTCCGGAAGCATGGGATATTGCGACGGGAACTCATCAGACCATTATTGGATTGATAGATTCAGGACTGCTATTCGATCATCCTGATCTGCAGACGAATATCTATATCAACCCGGGTGAAATCCCGAATAATGGAATTGACGACGATAATAACGGTTATGTCGATGATTGGAGAGGATGGGACTTTGCTGATGCACCTGAACTATCTGACATTGGTTTGGGTGACTATGTCGGACAGGATAATGACCCTACAGATGAGAACTTCCATGGTACTCACGTAGGTGGTATCATGTGTGCTGATACCAATAACGGCATAGGCATTGCCGGTATCAATTGGAATTGCAGGTTGATGGTAATGAGAGCAGGTTTTAGAACAACTGAAGGTTCCGGTTATCTTCAGGATGATGATGCCTCATCTGCAATAATCTATGCTGCCGACATGGGATGTGAAGTCGTGAACATGAGTTGGGGAGATACCAACTATTCACCCATCATTGCTGATGCCTGCCAATATGCATACGACAAGGGCTTGATTCTCGTTGCTTCGGCAGGTAACTCACCGGAACCGGTTCTCAGTTATCCTGCAAGATTATCCACTGTGATCTCTGTTGGTGCAGTTGATATTAACAAGAACCTCGCTGGATTCTCGAGTTTTGGACCTGACCTTGACCTGGTTGCACCGGGACAGGACATTTACAGTACCTATCAATCAAGTGGTGCAGATCTGTATAAGAATCAATCAGGAACCTCCATGTCTTCTCCTTTTGTAACCGCGAGCATCGGCTTGCTTTTATCAAATCAGCCAGGTTTAAGTTTTGAACAGGTCAGATCAAGATTATTGATGTCTTGTGATGATCTTGGCGCTTCAGGATTTGATATCAGTTATGGAAATGGACTACTTAACACCTATAATTTCCTAAGTAATACTTCAAGTCCTCAAATCGTGATTTCACAACCTTTGGATCATGAAGGCTTATCTGCTGAATTTGATATTGTCGGAACAGCGACAAGTCCCAATTTCTGGCGTTACAGCGTAATGTTCACAGATGCAGACGTCCCTACAGACCTTGATTGGCTGGATGTTCAAAACCATAATAATACACCTCATTTTTACTACACACAGGTTACGGATAGTGTCCTGGCACATTTTCACTTTCCACCTGCCTTCGGCGATGGTAATTATAAAATTCGAGTCGAAATCACCAATACCAATGGTTATAAATATAGCTATACTCGGGCAATTCGCATCGATAGAACACCACCTCTCTTGATAGCCGGAAGTTTACAGCCTTGGTTGAGATATGATGCAGAAAACATGAACTATTATATTCAATCCATGTTCAATGAAGACGTGGATCTAACGGTTTACTGCATGACATCCATCGGGGATATCTATGAGGCTTATAGTGTTACTGCAGATACACTCCAGATAGTCAAATTACCTGAAACATTACCGGAAGGGATGATTTCAGTTCAACTACACGCCGTAAATCATAGCGGTCTTATATATGACTCTCCCTGGTATAATAACTTCATGGAACTGCATTATGACTCTATAACCGGGAATGGATTCACTTCCGTTCTATTGGGACCTCCCCTTGTGACCTCATACACAGTCCGTGATTTTAATCATGATGGAAATTATGAATTTATCGGTATGAAACTACCAGATGCTGGTTATGGTGATGTAAATATATATCAGTTGAATAGTAGTTCATTTCTGAACGAACACCTGTTCTATGATAAGTTCTGGCCTCTCGATATTGGTAATACACTGGGTTCAGGAACAGAGGTATTAGGACTCTATCTCGATACGGCATTCCTGTATGAAACACCTGATTCTATGTCATATCCGAATAATTTTGCACTGTGGCATGACACCGGAATCTCGGGCGGTACTTTCGCTGATTATGATAATAATGGCGTTCAGGATTTGATTTTAGTAAAGAACCTACCCTCTCAGAGAGTTCTTCAACTCTATCGAAGAAACCCAAATGCGACCTCAGAGCAATCTGCCTTTGATGCCAGAAATATGTTAACGAATACAACTACCACGTTCTCGCGTAATACATTCGTACCCAAGGTATGTGTTGCCAATTTAGATGGAGATATTTATCCGGATATTCTTTCTGCTGATACTGATGGTGATGTGATGATCTTTGAAGTATCTTCTCCTTCTCTTCAAGCGATGACTTGGTCAACACGCTTACCTGTGCAGAATGCCTATTATCTGACCGTAGGAGATTTCAATGGAGACGGGCAGAAGGATTTTGCTGTTGGGGGTTACAATAAGGACCTTATCAATCCAAACAAGACATTCTGGTATTTTGGGTTCTTTACCGCGAATGGTGGCAACAATTACGTTAGCATGGGAAATATCAGTTTTACCACGGTTTCATCTCAAAATTCAATCAGTTGCCTTGATGTGAACAATGACGGTAAGGACGAGATCCTCATGGCTTTGTCTCCTAATATGTACATCGTATCATATGTGAATGGAAAATTCGTTCCCATTTGGCACGGGGAGAGCTATAAAACGTATCAATTGTTGGCATACAAAGATTTGAATTCAAGCAATATCCATATGATTGTAAATAACCTGGATGAACGGGATTCTCTTCATTGCTACGAGATCAAACCTACATCTGCATTCAATGGACCACAAACACCTGAAAACGTCCGTGTGACACCCCTGAATGAAAATACCGTGAAGATCACTTGGAAACAGGTGGACGCTGATTACTATAAAATTTATAGAAAGTACAATTCGGTGGTAACATTCGTTAACTCCACAACCTCTTTATCGTATCTCGATAATAGTCTTCAGGAAGGAGAAACCTACGAATTTGCTGTTACGAGCGTCAAATTAGGCATGGATCCCCAGGAGAGTTCTTTAAGCCAATGGAAACAGGCAATTCCAAATCCGGCGCCTCATCTGACCTTTATCGGCATGACTGCTTTCAATGAAGTGAAACTGGTCTTCGACCAACCCCTTGCGAGCGAAGCGATAAATGTGGGGCATTACCTGGTTGAACCGGGCATGGGGAATCCGTATAGTGCAATCTTGATTTCCAGCCAGCATGGTGTTCTTCTCCGCTTCAGAAGCACATTCCCGGATACTCTTCTGACAGTTCAGTTATCGGGATTGACTGGTGTCACGGGTGTTCCGGTTGAAATGACAGTCTATCCCTTCGGTTATAGAAGTGATTGTATCGCACCGGAAATATCCAATGTGAGGGTGATTGACCAGCGTACGCTGGAAGTGGTGTTCTCAGAGAAACTGGATGCCGAGAGTGCCAGTTCGATTTCCAATTATCAGTTGCTTGCTCCTGTAGCGGATAGCACAAATCATATCCAGACAATTGAATTCCAGGATTCAGTGGCAACGATCAAACTTGTCAGAAACATGACTTATTCGAATGACCCGTATTTACTGATCATATCCAATGTTCAGGATTTGCAGGGAAATGTGATTTCGAATCTTCATAATAAATCCCGTTTCTTTGTTTCTGACATCAGGGATCTTACGCATCTGATCGTCTACCCCAATCCTGCCAACGCGAGAGAAACAGGAAGTGTTTATTTTATCAATTTCCCAATGAACAAGGAAGGCAAGATCAAGATTTACAATCTTGCAGGTGAATTCGTATATGAGGCTGCCATTCCTGCGATTAATTCACATTCATACAAGCTTCATTGGGATATGGTAAATAGTGCCGGAAAGAAAGTATCATCCGGGACCTATTTTTACATGATACAAATGGGTGGAGAACTGAAGAAAGGCAAGATAGCCATCGTCAGATAACGAGTCAGTTCTTCACAGCATAAAGAAGAAAGGAGTTGAACATGATATCCTTGGATTGGAAGGAAAGATTAATGAAGGATACGGAAGATTTTATTCAATCCAAACTGCCGAAAGGGGATTATTCCTTTGAAATCATTTACAATGCATATCCGCAGAGAATTGGGACACATGTTCCGAAAGAAGTGATCACACTTGTTGCAAAAAAAATGGCTGATCTATTGGTAAAAGTCTCTGAAAATCATATGGATTTCTACCTGGCATTATGGAAGAATAAGGGTGAAAATGGAAGGCTTGCCTTTGTCTATATCATATCCAAACTGATTACAAAGAAAACAGAGGTTTTCACACAGTTACTCGAGAAAGTGATCTACATGTCACCAGAGCAACCGGAAATCGCACTTCTTTTGGATAAGGCTTTTCTGCCCATTATGAAGAAGAATTTCTCTGCAAATCTGCAGCTCATTTTCAAATGGCTCAATGCAGATAACGAACATATCCAAATGAATGCTGCCAAGCTCCTCAGTAGAATATGCAAGATGTATCCAGAGCAGTTGGAACCAATCTTTCACAAGATGGAAAACACTTGGCTGAACGCGTCGCCCGGCATGACAAAGGCAAATATCTTTTTCCTGAAATCCCTGTATGCCATCGATGCAAATTATTATCAGTCAATTTACCCGAAATACAGAAACTCAAGAGACCCTTATGTAGTGGAAATATTATGTAATTCCATCATGTGCCATACACCCGAGATGGAAGAGATCATCGAAAACTGGACACATAGTGGGAATGCCAAACTCAAGAAGGCTGCTCTTATCGGGTATAAAGCAATAAAAAGGAAGAAATAGAACGATCATGGGAAACATGGACTACATTACGAAAGAAGGAATGGATTTAATCCAAAAACGTATTCGTCATCTTGCAGAAGTGGAAAGACCACAGGTAATCAAGAGAGTTGCTGTTGCGCGTGCACAGGGAGACCTCAGCGAAAACGCAGAATATAAGGCAGCCAAGGAAATGCAGCGTCATATAGACAAAGAACTTGACCATTTAAAGACTCGAAGTACACATCTGAAAGTGATCGATCCGAAGACAATACCAAAGGACAGCGTACGGTTCGGTGCCTTGATTACTGTGAAAGAACTCGATTCAAACCGCACAGTCATCTATCATTTGGTTGGTATCGATGAGGTCAATTTTCCTGAAGAACATATGGAAAAAGTATCCATTGCTTCTCCCATCGGTTCTTCCATGATTGGGAAGAAGCCTGGAGATAAGGTCATTATCAAAGCCCCTATGGGTGAACGCATATTTGAAATATTAGAGATCAAATAAATACATATAGACAGCAGATTCATTCTGCTTTGTCCTAAGGAGTAGGAATGAAAGACAAAAAGAATGCAGATCTTTTTTACCAACACAAGAGTTTCTGGGAAACTGCAAGCGAAGCAGAGAAAAAGGCTGCCTTCAAATTCTCAGAAGATTACAAGACATTCTTGGATGCCTGTAAAACAGAAAGAGAAACCGTGATCTGGACTCAAAAAGTCCTTGAAAAAGATGGTTTCATTGAACTTCTGGCAAAAAAGAAAGCCTCCAAGGTATTCAGAACCTTCAAAGGAAAATCCATTGCATTTGCCATCATGGGAAAGAAACACATCAGTGAAGGGCTAAATATTGTTGCATCCCATATCGATGCCCCACGTATCGATATCAAACCGAATCCTCTTTATGAAGACAGCAGCACGCAGATTTCACTCATGAAGACCCACTATTATGGTGGGATCAAGAAATACCAATGGGTTTCTACGCCTTTGGCTATTCATGGTATCGTGATTCGAAAGGACGGAAAGGAAATCCAAATTTCCATCGGTGAAGATGAAAAGGATCCTGTATTCCTGATGCCCGACCTTTTACCGCATCTTGCACGAAAAGAACAATATACTAAACTTCTTCCCGATGCCATCGATGCTGGGAAGATGAACCTGATATTCTCATCTCTGCCTGATCCCGACAAGGATCAGAAGGAAAAGGTCAAATGCTTCGCTTTGAAACTTCTCAATGAAAAGTATGGTATCAAAGAAGCTGATTTTCTATCTGCGGAACTTGAGATCGTTCCTGCCGGTAAAGCCCGCGATGCAGGAATGGATAAGAGCATGGTCATGGGATATGGTCAGGATGACAGAGTTTGTGCCTACACATCTCTGAAGGCTTTGCAGGAAGTCTTGAAGAACAAATCAGTCCCTGAAAAGACACTCATGATCCTGTTCATTGACAAGGAAGAAATTGGAAGCGAAGGCAATACAAGTGCAAATTCCATCTTCATGCTTGATTTCATCGGCGACCTTCTTAAACAGAATGGTGAATCTGCCGATAGTTACACTCTCCGCAAATGCCTCATGAAATCACAGATACTTTCCAGTGATGTTGCAGCAGCTCTCGATCCTAACTATCCAAGCGTGCATGAAAAACAAAATGCCGCTCTCTTCGGATATGGAGTCGCCATCACAAAGTACACCGGTTCTGGTGGCAAGTTTGGTGCCAATGATGCCAATGCAGAATTTACAGCCAAACTGATGCATCTATTGGATGATGCCAAAGTTGCATGGCAAATTGGTGAACTTGGTAAAGTGGATGAAGGTGGCGGCGGAACCATTGCAAAATATCTTGCCGAATATGGTGCTGATGTCATCGATATAGGCACTGGTGTATTGGGTATGCACTCCCTTTACGAGTTGACCAGCAAAGCCGATGTATATTCAACCTATAAGGCATATGTAGCTTTTTTAGAGAAGGCATAGACTTTGATACCGGGGATGGGTGAGAGATGAAAAGAATTCTTATCCTGTTGAGTTTGATACTGATGATATCCGGTTGTATGAAGCAGATACGAGTCATTTCCGAAACTCAAAAGCAGGAGCATGCTCTTCGGATTGCCGACAGTCTGCGTATCAATCGACTGGATGATGAAAGCGCCCTGCAGCAGAGACGCCTGCTGAATGTGGATACACGAACAAGCACGAATCATGATGATATTAATTCGCTGATGACCAGAGCCGATAGTCTCCAGTCAGAAATCGATTATCAATCGTCTCTGCTTGATTTCCACACGGACCGTATTTCTACAGTTCTGGATGCTGCCACAGATGATGCAGTCAAGATCAACGACATAGATAAGAGACTCGATTATATCCTGGATAAGATCAGTGAACTCGAAAGCAATCAGACTTTCAGCAGCAATGGGAAATCGACTGATACTGTACGACGTCTCGAGCAGAAGATCGACGAACTGAATGAACGGATCAGTTACCTGGAAAGAACGAATGGTCAATCCAGTCCTCCCCCAGCCCCAAAACCAAAGAAAACGAATAAAACCGAGACTGGAACTATTTCCAGTTCTCCTGTAGAAACAAAGCAGGTTCAAAAGCCGCTTCCCGCAAACCTTTCGGCGGAACAGTTATACCAGGCAGGACGGGATTATTATGATCAAAAGAATCCCGATAAAGCCCTGGAAGCGTTTAATACTTTCATCAAGAAATACCCGAATCATATTCTGATCTCAAATGCTTATTATTGGGTTGCTGAAATATCCTATGACCACCTTAACTTTGCACAGGCAGCAGAGCAATTCCAGAAAGTTGTGTCATTGTATCCGAAATCACAGAAAGCACCAGAGGCTTTGTTGAAAAAAGCCTTATGCTACGTCAAGCTCAATAGGAAGAAGGAAGCACGAGTCACTCTCGTCCAACTGATCGATCAATACCCGAACTATGTCCAGAATAGCCTGGTCACCAAGTTAATGCAAAAGACACAGTAAAAGCATGAAACACATTTTCGTAATTCTCTTTCTATGCCTGATTGCTGTCCTAAGTGCTCAGCAGCAGAAGACAGCCTCAGCGCCTGACAGCCTTTTCACAGGATTTGCCCTCCGGCAGACCATGGAAAAACCTGTCTTTCTCGACATTCAGGCAGGTGATAGATCCGGGGATATTACAACACTACTCAAGTCTGCCATGCTGGCGAAGGGATATATGATCACGGAAGATGCCAAGTCGGATGCAAACACACTTCAGGTGAAACTGGATCAATCGGATGAAATCATGGAAGTGAAAAAGTTCTGGGGATATAAGCGATTCCAGATTTCAAAAGCAAATTACACCCTTCAATTGCTTGACCCGGAAAAGAAGATTATTTCCTTTACTCATTTTGAACAATATGGTCAACCGTACCTACTGTCAGAAGGCTACACTGGAAAGATGAAATGGTACGATCCCATCATGCTTTTTGCCATTATTGGGAGTTTGGTCTATATCATCTGGACTACGAATTAATCGAGGAGAAATAATGAAGAAGATAATTCCGCTGCTATTCATCATGATCACTTTATTTGCCTGCAGTAAGAATAAGACTGCACCGACTGTTACACCAGAAGTTAAAATGCAGCGTGCTGATAAGTACTTTCATGCAAAAAAATATGCAAAGGCATATCCTCTCTATCAGCAGATCGTATTTGAAAGAAACTCATCCATTGCAGCAGATGCTCAGATGAAACTGGCGGAATCCTATTACAAGTTACATAAATTCGCTGAAGCAGAAGTCGAATATGAACAACTGATCAAGTTATTCCCCGATTATCCTGAAATAAACCGTGCCTATTACCAAATGGGTAAATGCTATATGGAATTATCCCCAGGTGCCCAATATACACAGGAAGACACCAATAAGGCGATAGATGCATTCCAGACATTCATCGATAAATTCCCGAATGACCCTCTTCGTACCACTGCACTCGATGATCTTCAGAAAGCCCAATATAAGCTCCTGGAGAAAGAATACAATAACGGCTATATCTATTACAAAATGGGTGATTACAGTTCTGCCATGCTCTATTTTAGCGAGATCAAGGATTTAGGCAACAAAGATAGACTGGAAAAGATGTCACTTTACTACAGCGCTAAGATATTCATCTTCCAGAAGAATTGGCTCCTGGCAAAACAAACGTATGAAGCGCTTAACAAGGATTTCCCGAAGGCAAAGGAAACCCTGAGAATCAAGACAAAGCTTCAGCATTATAAACAACTCGACTGATGCAAATTGGTCTTCTTGGCGGTAGTTTCAATCCAATCCATAATGGGCATATTGAAATTGCCCTTGCTGTAAGGAATCGACTCAAGCTCGATACGATCCTTTTACTTCCCGCAGGAAAACATCCTTTTTCTCAAAAAAATAGTCTTCTTCCCGTATCCAAGCGTATTGACCTGATTCGAAAAGCAATTCGGGACATACATGGATTGGAAGTATCTGAAGCGGATGCGGATGAAACCAGATCCAGTTATACGGATGAACTTTTACTGAACCTGGAATCGAGGTATCCGAATGATGAGTTGTTTTTCATTATCGGTGCAGACAACATCGCCCAACTTCCTCAATGGCATAACTGGGATTGGCTCAAGGATAATGCAAAATTCATCTGTGTGAATAGACCGGATACTGACCTGACACTTTATTCGACTCTCAATTATGTAAAGAATATTACATTTGTTACAATTCCCCCCATTCCCATCTCTTCGACACAAATCAGGCAATTGGTGAAAGAGGGAAAACCCATTACCGGATTGGTTCCCCCCTCAATTGAACGGGATATAGTGGAGATGTACTCATCATTAATTAAGAATTAAGAGATAAGAAGTAAGAATGGCAGAGCAGATTAGCTCAATAAAGAATTAAGTGATAAGAAGTAAGTAGGATATTTGGAGTTCAGACATTCAAAATAGGGTGACATAAATTTCGTTACTAAAAGGATGATTGGACTTCAAATATCCTTTACCACATCGGGCTTGAAGTCCGCATTGCCTATAGTTGGCATTATCCACAAAAAAGCAAGAAGGCAATTAGATCAGAAATAAAGTCAAACAACTCTCAACCATCCCTCAAGCATCCGCCAAGCTTCCCTCAAGATTTGGGAGATGGTTGAGGT
>DAONDQ010000054.1:0-16443 GCA_035402645.1 Candidatus Cloacimonadota bacterium
ATCTCCGCATTCACCATCTCATGCAAGGCATCCCCATGGTGCACGAATGGGATGTTTTGAATCTTCAAACCGTACGCTTGAATATCAACTGGAACTTCATCAAAAGTACCGATGAAACTCAATTCCACCTGCATATTCTGCAATACAGAAGTCCATTGTGCAATGATCTTAAGGAATTTATGGATATCTTGTCCTTCAGTAAGTTTTCCCACATACTTGATTCGGAACAATTTTTTCTTTCTGAATTTGATGGCCTTGAAATCCTCAGGATCAAAACCGTTCATCAATACCTTTTTCCTACCATCCGGAAGGCTGTCGGATATATATTGGGAAATCACCAGGTTGAGATCGGCATTACCCACCACCTTCTTCTCCATTCGCCTGTTCAGCACCTGAACTGCCTGGTTCTGTTCAGCAAGTTCCAGGTAGTAGATCTTTGTCCAGGGATCACGAAAATCTGTTATCCACTTCATCCTGTTCGCCTTTTGAAGCTTCAAGCCTACCAGGTGTGTGGATTGAGGTGGACCTGTCGTAACGATGCATTCATACTTATCTGACATCAATTCCTTCAATGCTGCCTTGTGACATGAACGATTCCAAACAACACGCGCATCTGGAAGCACGAGATTCAGTCTCACCCAATACATCAGACGCTTGGTCAAGCTATCCCTTGTAGAAGTTTGAAGGCTTCCATAAGGGATTTTCTCGTTCTTGCCAAGTATGGATTTGAACAGACTGCCAAAGGAAGGAGTCTTCGTCCTGATGACCTTCACCTGTTCGGGTATCTGCGTTAGAAGCGATTCATCACGGACAGGATAATCACCATCCTCAGTTGTGATAACAGTCGGTAGCCATCCGTATTGAGGCAGATATTTGAGCAGTCTCAGCCATCTCTGGACACCCGCTCCACCGCATGGAGCGAAGTAATAGGTCAATAGGAGGAACTTCTTCATACGATCCTCTCTATTGCTTCCACGAGTGGTTCCCAAGAGTATTTTCTCTGAGATTCAGCAATATACTTCACAAATCGTGGTCTGCAATCCTCACGGAAATAGCGAACCACTGCATCTGCCAATTGACTTGGATTCTCAGGTTCCACCAGGAATCCGTTTTTCCCTTCTTCAATCACTTCTGTTAGTCCGCCAACTCTTGTGGCAATCACCGGGGTATGAAAAGCAAATGCAAGCTGCGTGATCCCGCTCTGCGTCGCAGTTCGATAAGGTAAGACGCAAACATCCGTGTTGGTGAAGTATTTCTCCACTTCTTCATTGGGTACATATTCTGCATGGAATTCCACATGCTTCCCAATATCGAGAGACTGAATGAGATTCTTATACCGGTCATCATTCCCATACACTTCACCGACAACTAAAAGCTGCAATCCGGGAATCTGTTTCAGGATTGCCGGCATGGCTTTCAGGAGCACATCCAGCCCCTTGTAATGCTTGATGAATCCGAAGAACAATATCCTGGGTGGTTCCCCTTCCGGTTTATCAGGTGAAAGCCTGCTTTGCCTCTGATAGAATTCATAGGTGGGATGAAAGGACTGTATAATGCGTTCATCAGGAACATTGGGTAATATCCTTTTCAGGCTCTTATAGACTGTATTCGACATCGTCATGTAATAATCTGCAGGACTCAAGGCAAACCGGGTCAGGGAATCGGCAAACATCCATTTCTCATGGAAATCTATATTGTCGATGTTATATAATATCTTGAACTTCGCCTTCTTCTTCAGTTTTCTCAGGATAATTCCAAAGGCAGGTGCAAAGAAGGGAATCCAGTACTTCAGAATGAGAATGTCAGGCTGGTATTGTAAGATTGCATCGACTGTCTTATCGAATGTGAATGGATTATAAGGGGTCAGCACCGGTTGAATCGGCAATTGAATCACGACCTCACTGTGGTCGTTCTGATCCTTGCCCGGAAAGAGCCAATCAGGATACTGATGAATAAAGGAAAACACCTTCACTTCATGACCCGCTTTCATAAAATGGTCAGCCCAACTTGCGATGAATTGGGCTATCCCACCGCGATTCGGATAAGCAGGACCGAGAAAAGCGATTCTCATGCATTCACTTCCTTCATTTAAATATATCCGTTCCGAGCCTTGATTTGCTCCATAACTCTTCGATAATGCTCCGAATGCCCTAACACATCGGGATCACCAATCAGGATAAATTGCTCACGTGCCCTTGATATGGCAACATTTAATTTTCTGTCCACCTTCATATCTGCCGACAGCGATTCAATCAGTTCCAACTGCTCAGGACTCGACAATGCTGTTGAGTAAATAATGATATCCCTCTCTGAACCCTGGTATCTTTCCACAGTATCGATTGTCACTTTCTGCACTAATTCACCATCGAATATGTGTTTCCTGATCTCATTCACCTGCGCCCGCCATGTGGTGATGACTCCCACAGTATCAGATGTGAATTCATTCCCATATTTTGCTTTGATAATATCCAAAATCCCGCTGATGACGTTTGCTTCCGTTTCTGATTTCTTGAACTCATGCCTTGAAGGTACGCCTATAAATAATACCCTCGAAGAAGCGAGTTTTTCTTCCAGTGAAGCATCTTCTTTGCAGGATTCCCAAGCATAGAATTGCCTTGAGATCGTTGCATTTAATCGATTGCTGTAAAATGGATTAATAAGCTCCTGTATTTCCTTGTGCATCCGATAATGATTCGTCAGCATATCATATGCCTGCGTCCACTCCCTTTTCACACATTGCCTGTATAATCTTTCGAAAAGAGACTGATGAAAGTTATGAAATTCCAGTTCCTTCAAAGCTTCATCATCCCCAAAATTCTCTTCTGCGGTTTGCGTGACGATCGCAGGCAACTGGTTCTGGTCACCAATGAGGATGAATCGCTTGAAATGGATCAATATTCCCGCAAGGTGCGGTTCGAGAAGTTGGGAAGCTTCATCGACAAAAAGAGTATCGAATTTCTTGATCCTCAGGAGTTCCTGGTATTGCCCGAGGAACGTCGAGACGGTTGAAACAAAGATGCGTGACGATTCAATGGTATCCCTGATTTCGAGGAAGGTCATATTCTCAATTGTACGATCGAGATGGTGATGATTCCCTGAACTCCCATGTCCAAGTCTCAGGTAGTCTATACAATTCTGTTCCAGCTTATCGCAAATCTCATCGACCGCCCGATTTGTGAAAGCAAGGATCATCATGTTTTCATTTGTTTCAGTCTCAATTCTCTTCACCAGCGAAGTCAGTATTCTCGAGGTCTTCCCTGTCCCCGGAGGTCCCTGGAGCAGGAAATAATCCCTTGCCTTCATTGCCTTATCTATGATTCGTTCGGTTTCATCGTCATTTGTAACATGATTCATTTCCCTGGCAGGTTCCTTTATCCCAAGGATCAGTTCACGCCTTGATCTCTCACCTCGCATGAAATTGAACATCGCACGTATCATATTGAAGGTTCCGCTTTCCATGAAATCATGCTCGATGATCCAATCCCTGTGTTTTGCGAGGAGCTTCTCCAGACCACCGGTATTCTTCATTTGAAGTGTCAGTTCTCCAAGTGTCATTTTCGAAATGAATCCCTTCCGTAGCTGATCATGTAGAATGGCGTCCTGTTCATCTGAATCAGGATATAGAATCACGATATCCCCTTCCCTGAAATTCGAGACGTCGGAATCTTCTTGTATCCTGAAAATAAGAACATCCTTCTCCAGCGATTCTAATACCAACCCATCCATCAGGGAAAAGTCATCTTTCTTAGCCTGTCTTCCCATCTGCCATAAAGCACTGAATCCATGATGCTTCTTGAATAGATGTGATGTGGAACCCACCTTAACATGCCATAATTCACGGAAGAGAAAGCGTACAAAACAATCCACATAATGCTTTTCAACTTCGGATAATCCTCTCACCAGGCTCTGGAACTTAATGATCTCGTCCTTGAGGAAGGGAGGGAAATCACCGATGCTGTCAATTCGGTAATCGAGGATGGATGAACCTTCATGTGCATATTCGTATATCTTTCCAACGATTTGATTCCGAAGCGTGACCACCATATTTTCCCAATCGGTGTAAGTGGGAACTTCCCGCAGCGGATTGTTCAAAGCCCGTGAATACAGAATATAATTATTCCCGCTTCTCTCATCACCATAGACAGATCGAAGTAGCAAATGGTAGCATACCACCTGCATCCTGTGATTTGTCCATACATCCCTATCCCGAGCCTTGCTGCTCTTCAGCTCGATGATGTCTCTCGCAGTAGTTGAGTCCTCTGCATCTTTTTCCAGCAAAACGTCAAGCCGCCCCTGTAATCCATAATCAACGGATATAAAGGTCGGCTCCAATATCTTGTTCATACCCTTCCACATAGCCGTCACCCGCTCGATCATGGGAAGATGGTCTTTCATGACCATCCTGCGGATATTCCCCAGTTCCGTACTGCCAATATGCAATGCCGTGAATATATTAGAGACGAGGGTCTTTTTATATACTTCCTGAAAATCCGGTGACTCTTCGCTCAAATATGCATCCAGCAATTGATTCACCAGAATCCCCGAAATCATGGGAGCTGTGGAAGGTCTTGGCAGGCATCTCTGCAGAAAAAACAGATTCGCATTGCTTGTTCTGTCCATAAAGCATTCGGCAATGGCAGAAGCATCCACAAGATAGTCAGGTTCTATGACCACAAGAGTTTCAGGGTGTGTGAGAAATTGTGATTTGTCAGGTATATCGATGCGGTTATTTACAAAGCAGAGGTTTGCCCCTTCCCAGAGCACCTGGTCTGAAGCGGAATCGAGATAATAGCAAAATTGTGTGTCATCGTTCAAGTCATGACACACCAATTCATAATGAGACTCATCATCTGTAGAATTTCCCGGGGCTATTCGAAGAACGGAAGCACGGATCGAGTTCACCGATCCAACGCCTTTCTGCTTCGCTTCTCCCCCCGATGCCATGGTCACTACTTGGCTTTTTTCTTGGTATCCGTTTTCCCGGTTACTTTGAAATACTGTGCCTTGATCCAATTCCAGTTCAATATGATATGGAATATGACAAGAATGAAGAATATCTTCCCTGCAGTCTCGTGAATCTCACCAAGAACTCCACTTCCTCTCAGGGATGGGAACGGCGAATAAAGGGCAAGACCGATACTGATTGCCACGGTAAGAAAACCAAGTATTACAAGGATGTTCAATATGCGTAACCATTTTAGTTTTGTCATTTTAGTTCTCCTCTTCCTCTGTATTTTCCGAAACTTCGCTGTCTGCTGTAAACATCGCATCCACAAATTCACGGACATCAAAATCACGTAGATCATCGATGCTTTCTCCAACTCCGATAAGCTTCACCGGAATGGAAAGTTCATGCTTGATGCTCAAAACAATACCACCCTTGGCCGTCCCGTCAAGCTTTGCCAGCACCAGACCAGTAAGAGGTACGATCTTATTGAAGGTGGATGCCTGTGTGATTGCATTCTGCCCTGTAGTGGCATCGACCACCAGGAGGACTTCATGCGGAGCTTCAGGCAGTAGTTTCTTGATCGTACGATATATCTTTTCCAATTCATTCATCAGGTTGAATTTTGTATGCTGTCTGCCAGCCGTATCGATCAGAACGACATCGACTTTCTTGATGATCGCTGAATTGATTCCGTCAAATATGATGGCTGATGGGTCTGAACCGGATTGGCTCTTGATAAGAGTCACATCCGCACGCTGTGCCCATATTTCAACCTGCTCGATCGCTGCGGCGCGAAAAGTATCACCGGCAATGATCATAACTGATTTCCCCTCTTTACGGAACCGATTTGCCAGCTTACCGATGGTCGTGGTCTTCCCCACACCGTTCACACCGATAAACAGAATGATATAAGGTTTTTTATCATCGAGATCGAAAACAGTCGTCTTTTCTTCATAATCATGAATCAAAAGGTCTGACATGATCTTCTGCAGTCTTTCCTGGACGACACTGACATCGGATATCTTATTGACTCGAATTTCATCACGTAATTTGTCGATGATTTCCATGCTCATCTGCACACCAACATCAGAACGAATGAGAATTTCCTCCAATTCATCCATCAGTTCTTCATCCACTTTCCCACGAAGACGAATGGTTTCAGCTATTTTACCAATAAAACTGCTCTTGGTCTTTGCCAGTTTTTCTCTCAGATTTTTCACAAATGACAGCATGCAATAAGCTCCTTTCGATTACTTATCATCATTTTTATACATTGAATCCCATCGTCAATGAAATTCTCTATTGAATAGCTTAATGATGAAAATCCATGTCTTGGAAAATCAGCCCGCCATGACTGCGAAATTACCGCACCCCCGAGAGGAAATGCTGTTCAAATTGTGCAGTTATGAGCAGACATGAGAAGCTTGTAGCTTGTAGGGGCGTAGCGTCGCATAGCATGCGATGGGTGCAGAGGCATGTAGGGACAGACCCATGTGTCTGTCCTCCTCAAACCAATATATGGTGAAACCTTTTAGCCCATAGCTTGAGCTATGGGTACATTGAATCCCTCTTCCATGTAGACCTGGAAGGTCGAAATCCCATAGCCTGTGGTAAAGCTGAGCGCAACCACAGGTAACGATACCAATCAGATTTTGGAGTTCGAATCGCCTTCGGATTTGATCGTTGATTTGATAGCATTGAGATATTGTATGATCTTTCTATATGATGAAACAAAACCACCCCGTTTTATCGGGGTGGTTTTAACAGATTGAAGAAAATCCAGTCTATTTTATCTGACTGATGTCACATGATAAAAGTGATGCCTATGTGTGGGATTCGAATCCGTGTACGTATTGATCGTCACATTATCCAATAAAACCCATTCATAGATAGGTGAATGAGGATTTGTACTTGTATACACGTTATAGGAAGATGCACCGGAAACTAAGTTCCAAGTTAAGATCATATCAGTGCCATCACGGTTTACAATCAGATTAGTAGGCGGATCCAGATTTGGCAAAGGTATTGTTGTGAATGTCCATGTAGGACAATCAATTGCTTCTCCTGCTGCATTCTTGGGGGCGACCTTCCAATAGTATAGAGTACCGGCATCCATCAGAGCAGGTGTCCAGGTTGGAACGCTCACATTGATATTGGGAGTGACTGGCAAGGTTGCACCAAAATATACATCATAGCTTGCAGCACCGCTAACAGCATCCCAGGCTAAGGAAGCATCCCTTGCCACATCTGTCGCAGCGTCTGCGGGAATTGGATTTACCGCAGCCAGAGGCAAGGCTAAAGTTGAAAATGACCATATCGGGCATCCAGTTGCATTTCCTGCGCTATTAGTAGGTATTATCTGCCAGTAGTATGTGGTGCCTGACAATAAGGTGGGACTATATGTATAAAGATAACCGATATTTACGTGGTTTATGATATTTGACGGTGGGTAGTCTGTACCTAAATTAAGAATGAATGCAGTTGGAGCACCACCTCCTACACCATTACTCCAATTCAGTGTCGCATCAAGCAATTGATCCAAAGCTGTGTCTGCTGGAGAGACTAAAACAGCCGGATTAGGGGCAACTATGACAGGCATGAATTCGCCTTCGTCTGCTCCGATATCAGGGTTGGATGTTGAGCGTAAATCTCCATCAATATCATTCGTTATTGCCACAGGAGAAGTGATTAACAAACCATTGCTTTCGATTTTGGTTATCACAGTGGTCTGAATGTGTAAATCTGTAGCACTAACAAAGGGCGGATTCTCAGTAACCGATGCGTTTTCTAAAGGAGTGACCTGTGTTTGATACGCAGCAAGGGTCTGATAACTGTTTGCACCATTCAGATAGATCAAATGCTGCGCTCCAGGTGTACCGGCATAATATAGGTTGTTATTTGTTGTCCCAGCCAGATTAGGTAATGTACTTGGACTCTGCCAGAAGGAAACTGCCTTACCGGTTCCATTAGAACCAACAGCAGAGTTATTTACGAGGATATTATTCCTCAAGTCAAGTGTACCGTTCGAAGGATTGTGATACAATGCTACAGTATCGTATTTAACAAGACCAGAAGTGGCTGCAATTGAAACACTGTTATTTAGAAAGCTGATACTTCCATTCCCCGGATAAGCATAGACACCAATGACAGCGGGGGAAGCAGAGCTGTTTGCAGCGTTGACGCCATACACAAAATTGTTGTAAGCAGCAATGTTGGTACCGATGATTTCCATGCCATAAGCAACAGGAGACGTTCCAGCTCCAGTCTGAGAAACATCATGAATGGTATTATTATATATATTAGTTGCTGAATTGCTCGATAGATACAGCCCATAGGTTTGGCCGTATATATAGCTGCTGGTTATATTGGAAATCATATTATGATGTACATCAAAAGTTCCACCATTAAGATTAAATCCATAACCCTGCGCTATTCCAGTCACCAGATTTACCGTATTTGAGAAGATCTCCAAGCTGTTACTACCAGATGCATTTATTCCACAAGCTGTAAGAGCACCACTAAGATTGTTCATCCCGACATTCGATATTCTACAATTCTTTTGATTTGCGATATTAATACCATAACCATATCCGTTAACATTGGCTATGTTGGAGATAGTGGTCAATCCATCAGAAAGAATACCTATTTCATTTCCTGTATCATCCACGCCGGTTGAACCTGAACCTATCATGGCGATACCACATGTCACATTATTGATCAGCAGATTGTAAAAGTGATTGTTGGTATTCTTATTGGTCGAATTACTTCCTGTTGTATACAGATAGATTCCAGTTGAGTAGTAATTTCCGGTGTTAAGTGATATGGTACAGTTCTTTATCGTATTGAAATTAACACCATCAGTTAGAGAACCATTGAGGTAATATCCGTATTCCAATTGATAGGCCGAATTATTAACGATATCGATGCCATCAAAAGTAAAATAATCTCCTCCCTGGACACAAATACCGAAGTCTGAGGTTCCTGCTCCACCTGTGGGAACCAGGACAGCATGAGCTACATCAGATTTTTCGAAAACAACCGGATTATCAGGTGTTCCTGTAACTGTTATCGCGGGCGGATCCTCTACAAAAGTTTGACCGGAAGATACTTTGAAAGTGACTCCTTCATCGCCAATACCTAATATATTCATTTCATTAATGGCAGAAGTGAAGGTTGCGTAATCTCCCCCTGATCCTATTGTCTTTATCCCGGTAATAGGTCCGCTAATAGTTCGTGAACCTGCAGGGGCGGTTGTCAGAGGCGCATAGGGTGAACCCCCTATCGTCACTGACGGACATTCAGCATCAACCACATCCAAAAGAGTTGCGGAGGGAGAAATGTCATAGGCTAGCCAAAAGTAATTTGTGCCAACTGCTAATGCCTGCGTGCCATCAATGGTAAAATTCGTACTGGTGGGAGTAGCATATGTGGTTCCGAATTGTGTGGTTGCAGTGAAAACATTACTGGTTCCCGTATAAAAGATCTTAGCATTGCTGAAATCCGAAGTCGATGTTGATCCATTTGCATTGAGAGTAAATTGTGTGACATTCAGGGTTCCGCTACCATTTGCTGTAATAGGTATGCTGATAACCTGCTGGTTATCTGTTCCCGGTTTCAATTTTGCCGTATTTTGCGTTGTAGTAATGGAAGTTACGCTCATCGGATTCAATAGTGTTATTTGAATATTGGGACGATAATATGGCAAAGAACCATTTCCTGTAGGAGGAGTCGTATTAGCCACCCATTGCTCAGCATTTGGAGTAGCATAATAGGTATGTCGAATTCCGGCTGTCTTAGTGGAACCGGCACCAGATCCCCCATAATTGCATTCAACCAGCACCAACAGATTACTGCCAGTATGATTAAAGTATGGCGTTGGTAACGCGACAGAATACCATGCATTCATAGGGATTGAATAGAAGTAACTATTATAGACTAATGTCGCCCCAGAGATCATGGATGCCCAAGTTGTTGCAGTTAAGCTTGTTGCACTTGTTTCCTTCAGATAGATCTTGCAGGGGATAGTGACATTTTGAGCTGCTGTGGCATACCAGCCCAAAGTGGTTACCTGTCCATTCATACCAATTTCTGCAGATGTATAGATGGCTGCAGTACGGGTGTATCCAAAATGACATGCGGTCGGATATTGAAACGTTACTGAGGTACCTGTGCCGATGGTAACGGTTGTCTGGGCAAAAATTGAAATGGATGAAAGGACAAGAAAAAGAAAAGTACAGACTATGATAGTCTTGTGCATATTTTCTCCTTTTTTAATATAAACCGATTCTCCAATATATAATGTCATTATAGAGGGATAAGTCATTCGAACGATTACATACAAATAATAGGTTTTCAAAATCAAATGTCTAATATTTTTTTTGGGTAATGCAATTTCATGTACGTTTTTTCTGAATATGATTCATAGAATAATCTGCGATATTTAATAATTGGCATGCTCTATTTAGCTCTATGAGTCTCTATTTTCTGCTACAAAATTATTGCTTTGTTCGGGCATTCTCATACGCGAAGGCTTTCAACATCCGCTGAATTTTCAATGCCGTTGCAGAGGCATATAGGGACAGCCCCATACGATATGAACTCCAGAAACGGAGACGCCCGTATAGGTCATCTCGAAACTTTACCCGTAGCGATTGCTTCAGCAAACGTAGGGACGATCTTAATCGTTCCAACTCGACATGAACACAATGAATTGTGTTCCCACGATGACTGAAGCCATCCCTACGGGAGAGGACGCAGAGGGTGATTTGAAAAAACTCCTTGCCTGAAAAAAGAATTTTATCTTTTTGTTTTATGAATAATTATATTTATTTCGCAGCGATGAGGAGTTATTATGAAACAGGAGCAGTTGATTTCATACAGTCTAATCATATTCCTTGTTATCCCTTTGATCGTGACAACACTTGGCGGATTGCTGGTGCTGTCGAATCCGGTCACATTTTATCAATACGCCAAATTCTTGTATGGTCTGACCATTTCCATGGGTTTTCTCTTATTTGCCCTGCGAAATGTAAAAATCTATATTGCATGGTATTACATCCTTTTATTATCGATCATTCTGACTCTTCTTCTCAAAAATAGTTTCCTGTTCTCTGAAGTTGGTGTTTTCAAGACCTGGCTGATTATTTTTGTCTTCTATGCTGGCATGATCTATTGTATCAAGAACATATTCCTGAATCGTTCCTTACGATCAGTGCGAACTTTGCTCTTTTCAGTATTTGGTGCGGTGGTCTTTACCATCATGTTCATCATTTTATTGATGCTTGCCCAGCGACCTCTGCATAAAAGCATGCTCTTCAGTGACTTCGGCATGGGATTCATGCTCTTCGCCATCATCGGGATCGGCTTCCTTATTTCCGATATGATCCTGAATGCCCTGGCTTTCAAGTTTGACCTACGACCGGACTTGAATTCTCCTCTTCCCCCCAAGGAAGAATCGGATGACCAGATCATTGACGATACTGACACATCTGATAAGGATGAGAATGATCAAGATTCCCGCTGATTATCATGAAAAGCATAATTTCTTTGTCATATCAACCGTTGTGGATGAACCGATCGATTGGCGGACAGTCTTCGGCAATGACAATCCCGTCCATTTGGAAATTGGAGCAGGCAAGGGTGAATTCATATCAGGCATAGCTGCCAGAAATCCGGATATCAATTATGTTGCTGTTGAGTTGAAGCATAAGCGTATCGTGACGATACTGAAGAAACTGAACATAGATGTGCACAGGAATGTCAGGCTCATGGAACTTTGCCTAGATGAGACGATTGGTGAGAAGATTCTGTTGCATTCAATCGATTGCATCTATATCCAGCATCCAGACCCCTGGCCTAAAAGGAAGCATCATAAGAATCGCCTGATCCAGCAAGAGTTTCTGGATTGCCTTTCAAGTATGCTGAAAATGGATGGCAGGATTGAGTTATCCACTGATCACACAGGTTATCGTGATTGGATCATTGGAAAGTTCAAGGACAGGGATGATTTCGTCTCCCTATTTGCCGATGGATATTCGCTAACTCCCGGAGATGAACATATTATAACGTTCTTCGAGACAGAGAAAAGAAAGGAAGGTTTTGAGCCTTGCTTCATGAAATATAAAAAGGTGAGGTAATTATGCATGATTTTGCAGACATTATAAAGAAAACCGCGGAATTGTATAGCAGAACAATGTCAGAATACGCCTGCAAGGACAGCGACGCCTGGCGCTTGAAGGAAGAAGTCAATGATGATATTCGTACTCCTTATGCGCTGGATCGTGACCGCATCCTCTATAGCGGTGCCTATCGCAGGTATCATGGCAAAACACAGGTGTTTTCATTCAGTAATCTCATCGATGAGGAAATGACGAATCGCAACCTGCATACGACCTACGTATCGCAAATTGCCAGGACGATCGGTAAATTCCTCGGCTTGAATCTCGAATTGATCGAAGCCATTTCTCTCGGTCACGACCTTGGGCATGCGCCTTTCGGGCACGATGGAGAAGTAGCGCTGAGTAAAGTCTGCCGTGAATACGGTATAGGTGAATTCCACCACAATATCGAGAGCCTGCACATCGTTGATCATATATCCCGCAAGGGACGCGGACTGAACCTGACTTTCCAGGTTCGGGACGGAATCATTTCCCATGATGGTGAAGTTCATAACCAGATACTGATCCCGAATCGGAACAAATCTGAAAAAGAGATACAGGATTATATCGCAAACAGCAAGAAAGGGATCAAGTCATCCTGGATGCCCGGTACTTTGGAAGGCTGTGTGGTAAGGATAACCGATACCATAGCCTATATTGGGCAGGATATTGAAGATGCGATTCGCCTGAAAATACTGAATCGGGAAGACTTACCAGCAGATTGCGTCCAGTTCCTTGGAAATACGAATAGCCTGATCATCGATGCTCTTGTAAAAAGTGTGATCATGAACAGCTTTGAGAAGGACGAGATAGGATTCGACAAGAAAACTTCCTACTATCTTGCCAAATTGAAGAAGTTCAATTATGAGCATATCTACACCGATGCCAATGTGAAGCATACAAACGGCGTCATATTCCGCACCATGCGCCTGCTGTTTGAGAAATACATGGATGACCTGCAGACCGAGAATACGAAATCCAAGATATACATGCACTTCCTGAATCAGAAGAATGTGGAGTACGTTTCATCCTTCTGCGATGCGGAGAAAGTACGTGATTTCATTGCCACCATGACTGACTTCTACTATAATGAGGAGATCAAGGATTACCTCGTACCGTGGAAACACTGACGTCAGTTAAAAGTTAAAAATTAAAAGTTAAAAATTAAAATTTGTAGAGGGTTGCGGCAGTAAACCCGCTTGGGAAGTAAAAAGTACGAGTTTCGAAAGACGATATATTTCCTTATCAGTCTAGGAAAGACTGAATAAAATTGCCTGGGAGTAAACCTTCTGTGATAATTGCTCTGTGTCGATTTTACCCTGTAAGGGTGTCCGCACATAGCCTGAGGTGTGAACCTCAGGAGAAGGTAATCCCCTAAACCCTTAGCCCTGTAGGGGCGACACTATAAATATCAAAACATAATTTATAAATTAGGAGTACGAAATGGAGTTATTTGACTATAAACGTGAAACGGAACAACTGATCGAAAGGATCTTCACGATACGGAGGTTACTTTGACATCTCTGCGGTCAAGGAGAAGATAACCACACTCGAAAGTGAAATGCACAAGCCCGATTTCTGGAACGATCAGAACCAGGCAAAGAAGACCAGCAAGGAATTATCCTCACTGCAATCTGAAGTGCAGAACGATAAATCGTTGAAGGACATCCAAGAGGAAATGGAGACTTATCTCCTTCTTCTCGAAGAGGATTTCCAGGATTCCCTCTTTCAGGAAGCAGCAGCCAATCTGCAATTCGTAAAGCAAACCGTCGATAAGATAGAAATCGAATTCCTCCTGAATGGCAAGTATGACCGGAATAATGCAATCCTCACGATTCACGGTGGAGCAGGTGGAACCGAAGCGCAGGACTGGGCTGAAATGCTTCTCAGGATGTATAATCGCTGGGCAGATGCCCACCAGTTCAAGTTCGTCATCGTGGATATCCTGGCAGGTGAAGAAGCGGGAATCAAGAGTGCCACAGTGGAAGTGAACGGCAATTTTGCCTATGGTCTTCTCAAGGCGGAAATCGGGATTCACCGGCTTGTCCGCATCTCCCCCTTCAATGCGCAGGGAAAGCGCCAAACATCATTTGCTTCTGTTTTTGTCATCCCGGAAATTGAAGATGATATCGATATCGACATCGATCCCAAAGACCTGAAGATCGATACATACCGTTCCAGCGGTGCAGGCGGACAGCATGTGAATACCACCGACTCCGCAGTGCGAATCACTCATATTCCCACGAACATCGTGGCAAACTGCCAGAACGAGCGCTCACAGATACAGAATCGTGAGAAAGCCTTGCAAATCCTGAAATCCAAGCTGTTCCAATATTATGAGGAAAAGCGCGAAAAGGAAAGACAGGCTCTCGAGAATACCAAGACAGATATAGGCTGGGGAAACCAGATCCGCTCCTATGTATTCCAGCCTTATCAGATGGTGAAGGATCATAGAACGAATTTCGAAAATGGGAATACATCGTCTGTGATGGATGGTGATCTGGACGGATTCATCAATGCTTACTTGAAATGGTATGCTTCGGAAAAGGTCAAGGCATAGGAGTTCCCTGTGGATTACAAAGAACTGCTGAAAGACATCGATATGGACCATTTACCAGCACATGTTGCCATTATTATGGATGGTAACGGCAGATGGGCAAAGAAAAAACATCGCAATCGCCTGTTCGGGCATTATGAAGGTGCAAGGGCTCTCAGGCAGGTCGTGGAAGCTGCTGTGGAAATCAGGATTGGCTATATGACCGTCTATGCCTTCTCCACCGAGAATTGGAACAGACCGGAAGATGAAGTCAAGGGACTGATGAAACTGCTTCGTGAAACGCTGCTCAAGGAGATCGATGATCTTCACAAGAATAATGTGGTGGTTCGATTCATCGGTAGTAAAGTCACGCTTGGAAAGAAATTCTGGGATCCTTTGGATGAGACTTGCAGCAGGACTTGGAATAATACCGGACTGCAATTGAATGTAGCATTTAATTACGGTGGAAAGCAGGAGTTGCTCGAGGCTTTCAATCACATCATGGAAGAGAACCCTGGAACACCGATCACCGATGAAATGGTGAAAGCTCACCTTTATACGGCTGGGATGCCTGATCCTGACCTGGTGATTCGCACCAGCGGGGAACTGAGGCTTTCAAATTTCCTTATTTGGCAGACTGCCTACAGTGAATTCTATGTTACAGAGACGCTTTGGCCTGATTTCAGAAAAGTGGAATTCATGCAGGCAATCATCGCATACCAAAAACGCAATAGAAGATATGGGGCTTTATAATGGAACTATTCCGCAGAACTGCTGTAGCTGTCATCTTTATCCCTGTATTACTACTGATATTCTTTTATGGTGATGTACCGCTCCTGATATTCTTAACCATTCTTTCGGTACTCGGGATGCTGGAAATGAGAGATATGATGCTGCTGAAGAATATTCGGCTTTCTCGTCTCCTAATCCCCCTGAATGCCATCTTTCTCCTCATTGCATCCCTGATGCATGGAATAGAGCTCTACTTTGCACTGATCCTGCTCTTTCTATTCATCTTCTTCAGGGATCTCTTTGCAAACCGTCTGGAGGGAAGTATTTGTCGAGGCTCTGTGAGCCTATTTGCAGTCCTTTATACAGCTTTGCTTCCTGCCGCCATATTCAGGGTCAGCCTGATAGACAAGGGACCGAAGCTCCTCATTCTCATCCTTGTTTCCTGTTGGATTACCGATAGTTTCGCTTATTTTATCGGTATGAAACTCGGGAAGCACAGGGGGATTTTTAGAGTCAGTCCCAAGAAATCTGTCGAAGGCTTTATCGGTGGTTTTATTGTGACAGGAATTGTTCTCCTCGCTTTCCATTATTTCATGCCTGATCTTTTTACTTTAGGTCAGATTGCTGCAGCAATACTATCTGCCGGAATATTTGGACAAATAGGAGATTTATTCGAATCCATGCTGAAACGCGATGTTGGGATCAAAGACAGTTCAAACCTTATTCCCGGTCATGGCGGGATACTTGACAGGTTTGACAGTGTGTTGGTCGCTATTCCCATCTTTTATTTTCTGTTGACATTATTAAACCATTTTTATAAATGACAATAGAACAAGCTCACTTTTGGAGGTTATAATGAATATGAGAGTTATTCTACTTGGTCTTTTATTCCTATCTATGGCAAGTATTGTCATGGCTCAAGCCACCGACTTATTTATATCTGAATATGTCGAAGGAACATCAAACCAGAAAGCGATTGAAATTTTCAATGGCACAGGTGCTCCTGTTGATCTTTCACAGTATTCCTTGAAAAAACAAACCAATGGTGCCGGTGCATTCGGTAATGAACT
>DAONDQ010000054.1:16453-18387 GCA_035402645.1 Candidatus Cloacimonadota bacterium
CAAATAATGATTGTTACGTGATTGTTGTGAGTTCCACAACTGGTACGACACTCGAAAGTCAGCCTTATGTTGATCTTGCTACCACTTCTTATGCAATGGCTTTCAATGGCAACGACTGTGTTGCTCTCTGTAAGAACGGCGCATTACTCGATGTGGTTGGTGTTGTTGATCAGACAGCCAACTGGGGAACTGACATGACACTCCGCAGACTTGCAACCGTCTACATGCCAAGAACAATTTGGGATATCAACGAATGGGAACAGCTTCCAGTGAATAACTTCGATGGTCTTGGTTCACATACTTTCACTGGTGGAACCAATGATCCTATCATTTCAATTGCAACACCAAACGGTGGAGAACAATGGAATGTTGGCAGCACTTATGTGATTGCCTGGGCACATGCCCACTTTGATGGTCAGGTCAAGATTGAACTAATGGATGGAGCCACTCCCACCACTCTTGTAGAAGCTATAGATGATACAGGTTCATGGTCTTGGGCCATTCCTACATCTCTTGCTTTGGGAACAAATTACAAGATCAAGATCAGTTCAGTTACCGGTACACCAACCGACATGTCTGACAACACCTTCTCACTGATCGCAGCAGTCCCAATCATTGATTGTGCAAACCTTGCAGCCCTAAGAGCAGCTACTGCTGACAACACAACGATCTACCGTGTAACTGGTGAAGCTTATATCACATACATGCGTTCAACCAGAAACCAGAAGTACATCGAGGACAATTCAGGTGCTGTATTAGTCGATGACCCTAATGGTGTTATCACATCTCAGTACGGACGTTGGGATGGTATGACCGGTTTGAAGGGTAAACTTACCACTTACCATGCACAGTTTGAATTTGTTCCAATCCAGGATCCAGGTAATCCTACTTCTATTAATCATGTTCTTGCACCACAGGATGTAAACCTTACAACATTGACAGCTAACTTCAACGATTACAACCAGGAACTGATTCGTCTTTCCAACGCCAGCTTCCTTCCTGATACAACAGGTGGTGTGTTCGTTGGTACTCGCAGCTACAATATCACTGATAACAGTGGTGGTTCCATGATTTTCAGAACCAACTTCGCTGATGCAGATTATATTGGAACCTCAATTCCCACTACTCCTAAGAGTATCGTAGCTTTGGCAATTCCATATGACACACAGCTTCAGATCTCTGCACGTGACCTTGCTGACTTTGGTCCAGTGGCAAATGATGACCCTGTTGTCTCTGCTACAACTCCAATGCTGTATGGAAACCTGCCAAATCCTTTCACGAGTTCAACTTCTATTCGTTTTGATGCGAAGTCAAACCACCCAGTTTCCATTACTGTCTACAATGTCCGCGGACAGAAGGTTGCCACGATCGTGAATAACGAACGTACAACCGGTGCTCAGTCCATTCAGTGGAATGGTACAGACGATAATGGCAACAAGCTTCCAGCAGGTGTTTATCTGTATAAGATGAAATCAGGAAGCTTCAGCAGCACAAAGAAAATGATCCTCATGAAGTAATCATTTCCATAAAAGAAAACGGCAGGATTCACTCCTGCCGTTTTTTTATTATTAGAATTAATTACTAATCAACGGATAATGACTATTTTTCTATTCAGGCTTTTTGAACCATCTGAATACTTAACAAAGTAAACACCGCTGGGCATCGCTTCACCTGATTCATTCCTTCCTGACCAATTACTTGATAATGACCCTTTATCATCTTTTGAAAGGGATACAGAAGAAACCAACTGCCCTTTGATATTGAAGATGTCAGCCTTAGCTCCCTGACCATTTGCAGCATTCTTCACTTCAATCTTCATGGAAGAAGCATTTGAAATGAAAGGATTGGGATAGCATATCAATTGTGGTGAAAGAACCGGAGTGGATACATCATCATCCACACCATCACCTGTGACAAGAGAGAATGAATAACTT
>DAONDQ010000055.1:0-18198 GCA_035402645.1 Candidatus Cloacimonadota bacterium
ACTCATACTATAAGTAAGATGAGGTGCAGCATTTGCCGGTATCGCACTCTTGAGTATTGTCAGGAAGAATGGAGTTGTGATGTAGTTCACATCTGGTTGCACAGTAATAAAGATGTTTTTACCATTTAGCAGCACGGGCCAGGTAATTCCCAAATTCTCGATGAGAGTCTCATTCAAAAAATCTTCCCCCGGACAGTATGGTTGAGGGTAATCTGTACCGCAATATAATGAGGAATCGTCACTTTGATTCGAGACCGAGAATTTGCCCATGGATAAGATATGAGTATCATCCAGAACAGCCCACGCTTCATATTTCCAATGTGCTGGAAGGGAAGGGATGTGGAGACCTACTTGATAATATCCTGAGCTGATATCTTCGAACCACACACCGGATGTTTCATCAAGCGTGTTCGTATCTGTCGGTGTGGAAAGTACGTATTTGCCTGTTGCAACGACAAAATTGTTATTCAGAGCTGAAGGATGACTGATTGTTAATGTAGCATTATTGATATGGGTTGAATCAGCCTCTGTGACAAAATCTCCTGCAAGGATTACGAGACCGCTTGGTGATGATGAAGGATCAGGTATGGGTTCTATCGTAATATAACAGCCTGTTGCCTGCTCGATGATTGATTTGTCCGCTTGGATGGTTATGATGAACGGTTCATCCGAATCGGTGACACTAAACTTTCCGACACTGACAGGATTTCCATCAACAATAAGCCAAGCTTCATAGATAGCAGAAGGTCTGAGATTTTTGAGACCCGATATATTGAATTTCACTTGTCCTGTTTTGTCAGTGACTTTATTTTCACAACCCATAAATATCAGAAGGAGTATCAATAACAGACTGTAAACAACAATCCTTTTATGCATCATACCTCCCATCATCCATATGACCTATCATCACATTAAAATCAGCTATTTTTATTTTCATGGTTTTATTTTTGTCAATGATTTGTTTTTATCCATGCGTCAGAAGCGTAATATATGTATGAACTTGATGCTTCTATGGTTCATATAACAGAGAAGTAATTTATTGTTTGACTTTCAATTAACACGCATCATACTATATAAATAACCATCCGTGTATCCAATAAAAAGGAGAATAAAATGAAAACAACGGTTTGTTTCCTTTCTTTCTGTTTTATTTCCACGATGTTGTTGTGTAGTACCGATGCTTCTTCCATCAATTTGAATTATGCCAAGTATGGCAACCTCATAGAACATCACCGTCATCAATTACCGGATATCAAATCTCATCATATGAATCATAGTGACCTCCATTATGCAGCAAATACAGGTTCGGTGGATAAAACCGGAGAAAGACCCTCAATTTCAATTCTCGTTAATGGCAGTGAATCAGCGAATGTAATTGCCGGTCAGGATCTGGTTGTCACCGTCACTTTTTCGACAGGTCTTACGCAAGCAACCTATACACTGTGGGCGGATGTCAATGATAATGGTCAATACGATAGCGGGACAGATCTTATGATTGAATCTCCTGAAACGATCACTGATAATTCACCAAATGATGAAAATCCAGCTGTAGGTGTTTACCAGGGTACCTATTCCGGAAACAGTGATGGACCGAATACGGTATCGAATCTGTATCTCCTATTCAGGGCAGAAGATACTGAGGAATCTGATGTAGCATCTGCACACATTCTACCATCCGTTTCCTCCTATTCAGTGGCAGGAACAATAACACCTCATATGGCTATCCTCATCGTTGTAGCAGTACCTGTCAATCAGGATGACACCCAATATATGACTTCTTCCAATGCCGATGGAACCTATATCCTGTATGTGCCACAAAATACGCAGTACAATGTTTTCTGCTTCGATCCCCTGAATCTGACACAAGGTTTGATCTGCTCTACCACTTATGATAATCTGACGATCAATGGACATCTAGCGGGCTACAATTTTACCTTTTCCCAGGCAACTTCCTCTATTTCAGGCTATATCACAGACCAGAATAATCTACCTGTCCAGGGGATTAATGTATATGCTAATCCCGAAGAAGGGGGAATGGAGTATACCGGTACTTCCGATAATAACGGTTATTATCACATCGGATTATTGCCCGGTGCATGGGATGTGAGTGTGGATACAGACCCTGATTATAATAATTATCTCTCCGAGGATTCTCAAATGGTGGGAGTTCCCCCTGATACGGATGTTAATCATAATATCCGCATCTATGAGACAAATGGTATCATTACCGGTTCCACTTATCTCGATAATCAACTTGCATCGGGATTACCGGTTTTCTCCACATCCTATTATGGATATTCATCGACTAATTCAAATCAGAACGGCAATTACTTCCTGAAAGTCTCTACCCTTGCTGATAATATGGGTGGGAACAATGTTATTGCGCCATCTTGGAATATGCCGGAAAATACCTACTGCACCGATAATTATCAGGCAGTGCTTTCCGGGGCTGCTGATATTGATTTTCATTATTTCTCGGTATCAGGAGGATTGCAGGGACATGTCTATGATGCCACCACAAGTCAACCTATTGAAGGCGGCGGCTGGATTTCCATTATCGGCAATGATCAATTCTTCAATGCCGATGTCGATAATGAAGGATTTTACAGTATTGGTCTTCCGATGGGAGTTTATGCAGTAACGGTATATTCTAACCAATATTACACCAGCACTATTCAAAACATCAGTATCGGGAACAGCATGCTGACTCTTGATTTTAATTTGACACCGGTGATATTCACAGGATCGATCTATGGTTTTGTCTATGATATCCAGACAAGTCTGCCAATACCGGATGTGGATATTTCCGTCGCCACAAGTAACTTCACGAGTTTTACAGGCTCTGGTGAAGCTGGCTACTATTCAATTTCAGTGCCCAATGGAACGTTCTCGCTGCATGCTTCGAAGATGCTTTACATAGATGTTAGTACCGATAATTTAGTTGTAGCCAACAATACCCTTTTCCACGATATCTATATGACTCCTTTTGTTGATAACGACGATCAGGTTCTACCTTCAACTGTAAATGCCATCAGCTTGATGAATTTCCCTAATCCATTCAATCCTGATACCACAATACGGTTTGGATTGCCTGGTGCAATGAAAGTCAAATTGGAGATCATGAATATTCGAGGTGAGAAAATCAACACCTTATGCAATGGAATAGAAGAAAAAGGCGTTCACGAAGTGATTTGGAACGGAACGAATTCACAGGGGAATTCGGTTGCAAGCGGTGTGTATATGGTGAAGATCACAACTTCTCACGAGCAGATTACCAGGAAGATGCTATTATTGAAATAGTGTTCTTCTACGAAGAGCGGAAGAAAATTTCTTGCCTTGCGAAATGATATGGGGGATTTGACAAAGAAAACTGTCCTTATATTTTATAGATAAGAATACAAGAAGGAGGTATGAATGTTCTTCTGGGGAGATTATACATTCATATTGCTGATACCGGTCCTGATTTTAGCATTCTATGCTCAATCCAAGGTATCAGGAGCTTATAAAAAATACAGTCAGATCCCGAATCGTGTTGGAATGACCGGTGCCGAAGCTGCACGCCTTATTCTCGACCGGAATGGTTTGAAGGATGTTGTTATCCAGCCGATAAAAGGTACCTTAACAGACAATTATAATCCCAGGAATCTAACACTTAACCTGTCGGAAGGGGTGTACAACTCACGTTCCCTTGCAGCGATTACGATCGCGTCTCATGAATGCGGTCATGCTCTTCAGCATGCCTTAGGTTATGCGCCGATTCGAGTGAGAAATGGAATATTCCCACTTGCCAACATCAGTTCGACACTGGCTTTTCCTCTGTTCATCATTGGACTTCTCTTTGCTTCCACAGGATTAATGGATCTGGGAATCCTGCTTTTTGCAGGTGCTTTGCTGTTCCATGTTGTTACATTGCCTGTTGAATATAATGCATCCTCAAGGGCGTTGGCACAATTAGGCGACCAGATCGTCATCGATCCTGAAGAGATGGCAGGAGCAAGAAAAGTTCTGAATGCAGCTGCTTTGACGTATGTCGCAGCCACACTTATGGCTCTGGTGAATTTACTTCGTCTGATCATCCTGAGAAATGAAAGACGCTGATCCAAAAGTTCCCAAGCGAAAATTCCTTCTGACCATAGATTTGAATCGGATGGCAAGATGGCTTCGTCTGCTCGGATACGATGCAGCAATTATTCCTGCCATACCGGTATCGGAACTCATACGTCGGACAATCTCGGAAGAGAGAGTTCTCATCACACGAAGTATCAGGATCTATAAGGACAAACGTCCATTCCCACGTTTTCTCATCCAATCCGACAACCATCTGCAGCAAATAAAGGAATTACTGCCTTCTCTGCAAATTGACGATCAGTTTTTCTTCACACGATGCATCTGCTGTAATCGACCTCTTTATCCCATTGAGAAGGATAAGGTAGCGGGACTCATTCCGGAACGGGCTTTTGCAAAGCACGATGAGTTCTTTGTCTGTCGCCATTGCGGCAGATTCTATTGGGCGGGGACTCACTGGGATGCCATGAAAAAAACCATCACCGACCTGCTTGCATAAATACCATAGCCGTTTTTTCACCATCTCCCAAAAAAGGAAATAACATCAAACAAATGTAAAACCACCCACAACCAACATACATCCATCTCTTAAATCTTAAGGGAGGCTTGGGAGAGGCTTAAGGGATGGTTAAGAGTTGCTTGGGTCAGGTAGTGAGTAGAAATTGGACAGAATATAAACGGTCGGTGTGTGGTAATCTACAACTTACACTGCAAAAAAAATGTCAGTATTGAATTATCAGATTTACCATATTGTATATATAAAAAGGCTGCCAATTGGCAGCCTTCTATATTCATGATTCGCGAATGAAATGAGGCATCTCCAAAGGGATTTCCATGGATATCTCCACCAAACCAGCGATTTGCCCATCCTTGAACCAGGGGGTCTGGTAAATCAACTTCTTGATACCTTTCTTCTCGATCGTATATGCGTTTGTTCTGGCTGTTTCCATCATATCTTTGATAATGGCTCGAGAATGAGGATTATGGCAATCCATCAGATTTGTACCGATCAATGCCTTTCCGCCATCAGAGGCAAAGACTTTGCCTGCTTTGTCATTCATGCTGATGATGACACCGTTCTCATCACTAACCGTAATTGCCACAGGCAGGTTATCGAACCAGGAAAAATTGTCCATTTCATTACTTCCTTTATTTTATATTTGAGAATAAATTATAACAGCTTGCAAAATATGCAAGATAAATAAGATGAAGTTATAACATACTGAAATACAGTGAATTAGCGATAATAAAAAAAGTAAGTAATTCCTTTGACAAATTTATACCTTCCGCTAAAAATATCCATCAGATTCCAAAAGGGGAGAGTAAGCATATGTCATTTGTTCATCTGCATAATCATACACAATTCAGCCTGCTTGATGGTGCCTGCCGTATCGATAAAATGCTCGACCTTGCCAAGGAATTCGGAATGAATGCTGTAGCGATCACAGATCATGGGAATATGTACGGTGCCATCGATTTTTACAATGCAGCAATCAAAATTGGAATCAAACCTATCATCGGAATGGAAGCTTACCTGATCAACAGTGATTATGATCAGCCTGAAGCCCGAACTGACCATAGATATCATCTTGTATTGCTAGCCCAGAATCAGCAGGGATATAAGAATCTGATCAAATTAACCTCACAATCGTTTCTGGATGGATTCTACTATAAACCGAGAATCAGCAAATCCTTGCTTAAAAAATACAATGAAGGACTGATATGTCTTTCCGCCTGTCTTCAGGGTGAAATTCCAATGCTGCTGCTGAACGACAATCCGAAAGGAGCAAGGGAAGCGTTGGAATTCTATAAAAAGACATTTCCCGGTCGATTCTACCTCGAGATCCAGGATCATAATCTTGCTGACGAGAAAATTGCTTTCCCGAAAGTCATTCAATTGGCAAGGGACACCGACACTCCCCTGGTCGTAACCAATGATTGTCACTACCTGAAGGAAGAGGATGCCGAATCCCATGATATCCTCCTCTGTATACAGACTGGAAAAACCCTGTCGGAAGCAAATCGGCTTCAATACGAAACGAATCAGTTGTATTTCAAGAATGAAGAACAAATGCGGCTTCTTTTCCCCGATTTATCCGATGCTTATGAAAACACGCAGAAAATTGCCGACCAGATCGATCTGAAACTCGAATATAATGAATTTCTGCTCCCGAGATTTGATTTACCTGAAGGAGAAACCAACTATACCTCTTACCTCAGTCAGTTGTGTTATGAAGCAATTCCCCATAAATACGGTGAAATAACTGATGCAATTCGGGAACGGATTGAATATGAACTTGGTGTCATCAAGGGTACCGGTTTTGAGAAATACTTCCTGGTCGTGAAAGACTTTATTGATGCAGCGAGGGCGATGGGAGTGCCGGTCGGACCCGGTCGAGGATCAGCTGCCGGAAGCATCGTATCCTATCTGCTGGATATCACCAGACTCGATCCGATGAAATATGACCTCTTATTCGAACGCTTCCTGAATCCAGATAGAATCAGCATGCCGGATATCGATATCGATTTCTGCGCCCAGGGTAGATCCAGGGTGATCGATTATGTGACGGAAAAGTACGGCAGGGAAAGTGTTGCGCAGATCATCACTTTCGGGACACTTGGCGCAAAATCCGTTATCAAGGATGTTGCACGGGTAATGGGTGTATCTCCGATCGATTCGAACAATATCACGAAGGTCATGCCCGGAACTCCGAAGATAACGCTGAAAAAGTGCCTGGAAGAATCAGCTGAATTCAAAACTCTTATTTATAGCAATGCTGAATATGCGACCATCTTAAAACACAGCATGGTCCTCGAAGGCTTGGTGAGACAGGTCGGTGTTCATGCAGCAGGTGTCCTGATCGGACCGGGTGATTTAAGCGATTATATCCCGTTGGCAAGTACGTCCCAAAAAGGGCAGGAATTGTCAGCACTCACTCAATTTGAAGGCAAGATTCTCGAAGAACTGAAACTGCTGAAGATTGATTTCCTCGGTTTGAAGACTTTGACTCTGATACAGCGCACGATCGATATTGTTAAATCATCCCAGAACATTGAAATTGATATTGAGCATTTGGATTTGTCCGACAGGGCAAGTTATGATTTACTTGCACGCGGACAGACGGACGGTATTTTCCAGTTTGAGTCCAGCGGTATGAAGAAGAATCTGATCGAACTCAAACCGAACCAGTTTGAAGATCTCATAGCCATGGTTGCCCTGTATCGACCAGGTCCGATGCAATACATCAGTACTTATATCAAGCGAAAGCATGGACAGGAAGAGGTATCATATGCCCATCCTTTAATGGAAGCTGCATTGAGGGAAACATACGGTGTTATTGTGTACCAGGAACAGGTGATGCAGATCTCCCGTGAGATGGCAAGTTTCACTCGCGGAGAAGCTGATTCGCTTCGTAAAGCCATGGGAAAGAAAAAACTGAATATCATGCAGGAATTTGAAAAGAAATTCACGGAAAACGCACTGGTCAATGGAGTTGCTTTACAGATTTCAACAAGGATCTGGGATGAAATGAAGAAATTCGCTGAATATGCATTCAATAAAAGTCACGCAGCTTGCTATGCCTTGGTTGCATTCCAGACAGCTTTTTTGAAATCACATTATCCGGTTGAATTCATGGCAGCCGTGCTTTCATTGGAAGATGATCCAGTCAAGATCCCTTATTTCATGGATGAATGCAGGAATATGGGAATTAATGTCATACCACCGGATATCAACAAGAGCAGGGATGAATTTTCCGTACATGGAGACTCGATCCTGTTTGGTTTACGCGGGGTGAAGAATATTGGAGAATCGGCAATCCAGGCATTGCTGGAAGAAAGGGATCAGCATGGGAATTATCAGAATATATATGACCTATGTACAAGGGTCGATCCCATGGCTGTCAATAAAACAGTATTAGAAAGCCTTATTGCTGCTGGGGCAATGGATTCACTCGAAGGTACGAGAGCGCAGAAATGGGAAGCAGTGGAATCCATCATCGAGTTTGCTGCAAATCATCATAGGGAAAGGAAGAGAGGGCAAATTACATTGTTCGAGATGCTTGATGACACACAGGAAGAAAATGTATATTTCCCAAAACTGCCTGATGTCCAGGAATGGGGCTTTACCAAGAAACTTGAAATGGAAAAGAGTGTACTGGGGTTTTATGTATCAGGACATCCTTTGCTTGAATATAAGCCCATCCTTGATCTTTTTACCAATGCAAGCAGCCAGATTTCTCCCGACCAGGAAAAGATGCAGAATGATCTTCGCTTGGTGGGTATTGTCTCGGAAGTGAGGAAAAAGAACAAGAACGGCAGGTACATGGCTTTTGTGATGTGTGAAGATATGGAGGGAAGATTCGAGATCACTCTGTTCGATAAAGACTATACCAAGTTTATCGATCAAATGGTCGTAGGTACATTTCTGTTCGTATTCGGGAGAAAATCGACCTATACAAATGGTGATGAAACCCTTTTGCGGATTGTACCGAAGACAGTATTTCCGATCGCTGAACTTAAGAACCACATTTCCGGGGAGGTTCATATTCATATTGATGAAAAGGATGCCACTCCCGCTCTTGCGAATGAAGTGAAGGAAATGTCCAGTGAGGTTGGCGGGCAATTCAATGTTTCCTTTATTATCCGATCGGAACGCTTCAAGCAGATGGTTCTTCGTTCCAATTCCCTGACATTATATCCGGATGCCCGACTCATCAATAATTTACATGGACGTGGATTCAAGGTTTTAGTAAAAACGATCAACTATGTTTAAAACAATATTGAGCCTGATGCTTTTAGTTAACAGCATAGCCTTCCTGGCAGGGCAACAACTGAGAACTGAAAAGGTTGGAGATCTATCAAACATCATTCTCATGCTACCATATTCTGAATTCCACGGAAATGTGGGAACCAATGAATGTCATTATGATTTAAATACTGATATTCAAAATGCCAGGAAAACTATCATCCAGCATCAGATTGAAGAACTGGATTTTATCAAACCGGAAGCTGCGGAAAACGAATACTATCCACTATTTTATAGAACGAATCTTGCACCAGGTAAATATACATTTTTCATGAAACTTCAGAATCGCATACTTGGAGACCACAATGAAAAGAAGTTCACGTTTACGATACCGGAGGAAAGCAAGAAGATAAGTTCTGTAATGCTTGTCGGTGATAAGAAGAATGCAAGGATTTGGATCAGGGATCTTGCAAAAATGCCATCCGATATCGATTCACTGAAAATTGTTGCCCTGGTAAGCATCGTACCGGACAGTGTAAAATTGTATGTGGCAGAAGGGGATTCCAGTCGCGTATATAATTTGAAGGGGAAACAGGTGATTGACGAGGAAATCGGGCGATATCTTCTTCATATTGAAAATCCCATCATCAAACTTCAAGTTTTTTCCCAGAATGTAAAATACACAAAGAATATTCTTTACAATGATTCAGTAAATTCATTTGCTACCAAATACTCACTGGAGGATCAAATCCTTCAATTGAGATATATTATGAATCAGAACGAACTGAATTTTACCAGAACAGTGAAACCGGAGCAGTATAGAAGTTTTATAGAGAATTTCTGGAAATCGAAGGATCCAACACCCGATACCAAGCGGAATGAGTTCAGGGAAACGTTCGAAGAAAGAGTAATGGAAGCTGACAGACTTTATTCAATCAAAAACTATCGTCCCGGCTGGAAGACCGATTTGGGGAAAGTGTTCATTAAATATGGACAGCCTGATGAAGTAGTATCAGATCCGATTCCGATCAATCGGCCCCCATATATCATCTGGTACTATTATACGGAGAATAAGGTTTTTCAGTTTTATGATCTTGATGGGTGGGGAAATTATAAATTAGGAGCAGAATCAGATGAATAAGCGAATCCTGATCGTCCTGCTTTTTTTCACGGCAATCTATTGCTGGAGTGCCACTCTTCCCGTGTCCGTGGATATCAGTCGGTTTCTCGATGAGAAGAGGCATACAAGATTTGAAATCAATTACCAAGTCAAATACAGTAACCTTAGCTTTGAAAATGTGAATAAGAACTACTTTGCAAGCTTAAATGTCAAAGTAGAAGTGCTGAAAGCAGATTCGATTGTGACTCAAAAGTCATTTACCAATCGGATTGGTGTTTCCAATTTGAATGATGCCGGATCAGACCAGAAGTCATTTATGGATAAGATCAGCCTTGTTCTGAATGGATCGAGCTATAAAATAAGACTTACATTCACGGATTCGAAAACACTCGATTCGAAAACATGGACTCATGAATTGATCGGGCTGCCTCCTTCAAGCATGATTAGCGATATTGAACTGTCGAAAGCGATTGTACCTGCCGATACGACACGTTTTTTGGAGAAATTCAAACGAGATGGCAGGGTTTATGTGGATGAACCTTCTCATGTATTTTATCCCGTCAAGCAGGACAGTCTGTATCTTTTTGCACAATTATATTCCTTATCCACATCCGATGATAAGACGTATCCCTACGAAATTGAATTTCGCGTGATCAAGGATAAAACCGTAGTGCGAAAGTGGAATATTAAGGATGTCGCATCTTTATCGACTGCGAATATCACCAGGGGCATATCCATCAAGAACCTTGAATATGGTCTCTATGATCTGGATATAGAGGTGAATTCCGGATTGCGTAACAGCAAGGCATCGACATTCTTCGTTTTGGGAGAGATCAAGGAGGAATTGATCAGTATTCTGCCGAATATTGACGATGAGATCAGATTGATACGTTATTATGCGCCTTCCTCGAAGGTTGGGAATGTCGAGACATTGACCCAGGATGCAAAGAAACGCATGGTAAATCAACTCTGGTATTCCATTGCTGCCGAAAATGGCATGGATGTAGAAAGTTGGACAGATCAGGTTAAGCAGAGAATCAGTTATGCAAATCGCACATTCTCACATTTCAAACCTGGCTGGGAAACGGATATGGGAAGGATATACCTTCGCTATGGGGCACCTGACGATATTCGAAAAGAAGTGACTTCTGACGATACCAAATTTGTGCAGAAGGATTTCCAGATCTGGAAATATAGCACTTCTGATCGAATCTATGTATTTATCGATATCCAAATGAATGGTAACTTTAAAATGATCTATGCGAAGAATGATGACCAGGAACGATCACAGCCCAACTGGCAAAGTTATCTCGGCAGTGACTATGATGAAGATGAGTTGGAAAAAGATAGTTATAACAAACTGAAAGAATAGGCGTTTTCGAGGTGTTCAACGGAAAAATCATTTGTTTTTTCGTGGAAAAATACTAAAATAATATCATATTGAATCATGAAATCGTTATATTCCTGGTGTAATTGAAGATATTGGAAAGCTGTTTCCGTAATGCGTTTTTGTTTGCGAGCGGTTACTGCCTCCAATGCGAGATCACGATTGAGGTTGGTTCTTGTTTTCACCTCAACGAAAATGATATGGGAATGGGATCGCGCAATGATGTCGATTTCACCGAAACGGCTATGGAAATTGGTTTCAAGGATTTCATAACCTTTTCTCTTAAGGATGCCAACAGCAAGTTTTTCGCCCGTGAGAGCGAGTTGGTGAGCCTTCGGATTTTTCATAAAATGAAAATAAAACTTGACTAAAAGATGTCAATACATTATCAATAGTTAAATGAAATTGTAAAAACAGTAAAAAAGATAATGTGGGGGGAATATGAAAAAATATGTTATCTTCTTAACTCTTGTATTGGCTTTCACTGTTCTTCAAGCCATACCCATCAGCAATTTGGGTAACATTCGAGTCCCAAATGCGTATGTGATGCCAGGCAACATGATCACAGTGAATTACGGAAGCTATTTTGCTGCAGACGACTGGCATACCTCAGCTCTTCATATTTCAGACTTGGATCACAAATATCAGTATAATTGGGATGCCATGATCAATGTTGGTCTTCTCAATCATGCAGAAGTCGGTTTTGTAGCTGCGGAGCATGGAGTTTACATGGCAAATGCCAAACTGAAGATACTTGAGGAAACAGTAAGATTACCCGCCATCACAGTTGGTGCTGATAATCTGTTTTCCAAAGTGCCGGAGAAATCTCCAGAGATCACTCAGTACAAACATATCTGGGAATCTGATATGTACGAACGGAACTCATTCTATGGCGCCATTACCAAATCAAGCGTGGTTCGCGGTCTGGGTATTGCCAATTATCTCGAGACTGTCCTGACCTTGGGAGCTGGGAATAACCGTTTTGTTGGTCAAAATGAATTGTCCCATAAGATCAAAGGTGTATTTGTTGCCTTAGAAGTGAAACCTTCACCTACATGGTCGGTAATCGGAGAAATGGATGGTTACAATCTGAATGCCGGTGTGAAGGCAAATTATAAGAATTTCAGCGGTCAATTCTCAATGATGGAGCTTGAACAGTATCAGAGCCTGCGCGTTGCCGTCAATGTCGGTTATACGTTCGATAAATACGTTACCACAAAGAGACCGAATGTTCTGTTTGGTCTTGAAGGCGGACAACAGGAATATGCCGGTCGTAGAACCGTCACCGATCCGGAAGAACTGAAGCAGGGGAATGAACTTTTAGACGAATTGAGAATGATTCGTGAAAAAAGAGAACAAGCGGAGAAGGAATTAGGAGAGATTAAAAAGATACTCCAAGAGCAACAATAAAAGCGGGCCAACATGAAAGCCAGACCTTTCTTGTTACTCTTAGTGTTCCTTTTTTTGGGCAGTTTATCGTATGCTCAGAATGTTTCCGAGGATTCTCTTCGGGCAATCGTTCGTGCTGAGTTGAATCGGTATAATGAGCTTAGATCTCAGATCGATCGCTTATCTCTGATTGCCTCCAAACGAGTTGAAGCCAAGAAGCAATACACCGCCGGCAATACGGCTGCTGTCATACAGGGATATGAAACCGAAGAAAATCAAATCACAAGTTTCCTGAATGCTCATGATGTCAATTCAGCATCAGACAGACTCGGCGAACTTCGACTGATATATCGTGATATTCCTGTCGTTGCCGATCGTATGGTTTACGATAAAGCGATGATTGATTTCAGTTCAGGCAAGTATGAGACCTCACAAACATCCTTAGAGAACTTTATCAGCACATATCCTGATTCACCCAAATTGAGTTCCGCCATTTCCTTGCTTGAGAAAGTCTATATCATCACCGATCAGGATGACAAATTAATCACCCTTGATACGAAGATCACAGCCGAAAAGACTCCCGATCAGGTATTCTGGGCTGGTCAAGCGTATTACAACCTGAATGAATTTGATAAGGCATACTCGTATTTTCATACAATCGTCGGTGATGCGCAATTTGGATTGAGAGCTAAGTCAATGCTTGCTCTCATTACTGCTTCCCTGGATACTCCGGAAGCATCGCTTGCCCAGTTCATGAAGATCAAGGATGAATACACTGCCAACACACCTTATTATGATTACGTCGTCTTATGTATAGCCCGTTTAAATGCGGAAATAGGGAATTTGGATGATGCTCTTTCCTATTATACGATATATACGCAGTTAAATAAGGACGCTTCACCTGCCGAAATCAAGTATGAGATGGCAATAGCCTTGAAAAACAGCGGTAAGTACGATCAGGCGGAAGCACTGTTCACTCAGATAGTCAATGACCCCCAGGCGTCTGAGTATTACACTTCATCTGTATATATGATCGCTTACATGAAAGGACTTCAGGGCGATGATAACGGTGCAAAATCAGTTGTAGATTCATCCAAGAAACTGAACGATGATTTTCTGCAAATGATCAATCAAAAACACCAGGATATTTATCGTCTTCGTGATTTACGGGATCGGTTCTTCGTAACGGATGATCGAGATGCCAGAATTGCAATCGTAAATGAAATGGATGAACTCGAAAAGAGAATTTCTGAAATCGATGTTCAGATCACAACCAAGTCATCAGGTATCAGCCGTGAAGCATTGACCAATCTGCGTAAGATTGAAGAAAAGTATGTTGCATACCAGAACTTGCTCACACAGGAAATCATTAAGATCAAGCAACTGATGAATAAGCCGAACGATGCTGCCACTGCCGTGGTTGATCGGGATATTGCAGATCTTGACTCTACTTACGTGAAGGCTTTGGCATATCATTTACTCTCCAATCTGCCGGAAGTCACCACAACTAAATATGAGTTCGCTCAGTTGATAGCGCGGGAAATCTGGGATGAGAAAAAAGCCCTGAATGATTGGAATCAAGTTGTGGATATGGCAAAGAAAGCCAATAATGCATCTCTGACCGATAAGGCAGCGAATGCTGTTGGGACTTTGGAAGAAAATGTGGCAAGTTTGGAATTAGCAGCAGACCATTATTTCGGAAATTATAGTTCAAATCCTGAACAGGAAAAGGAATTGAGACAGACCTTGCAGGATATCATTTCCACTCGAGAGTCACTAACGACAATACGCGAGGATGTTTCAAAGAACTTCAATCGTAAACTGGCAAGCAAGTTGCTGAAGGATACAAAGAACCGTGTCACGCAGTATGATGATGTATTCAAGATATATGACCAGCAATATACCAGTTTGAACAGCCAGATTGATGTCCTGAATCAGCAGTTTGAATATACATTGCTCGAATTAGAGTATATTCGCACACAGAATAATGATAAACTTCTTCAGAAAGAGTCGGAACGAACTGATCAACCGGATCAGGGGACAGGTAATCAATGAAAAAGGTAATCTTTCTAATTTCGACATTACTCGGCTTCATCCTGTTGCTGAACGCTGCTACGGATGAACAACTTCAGAATAAACTGGAACAAAACCTGACCCTGAAGAGACAGGTCTTTAATGAGACTCTTTCCTTTATCCAGAAGAATCCGAAGCTTCCTGAAGTTGCTTCCCTGTATTCTAATCTTGCTGAATTAAGTGCATCACTGAACCTGACAGCCCCTGATAGTACACTCTATTATTACCAACAGGTATTAAGAGTAGATCCGAATTTCAGAGAGAAGGACAGGATACTATATAATATTGGATATTTTACTGTACAATCTGTTATGAACCGCGTCAATAATGGAAGAATGCACGCTGTTGAAAAGGATCCTTCTGTTGCGATCCATTACCCGGATTCCTTACGTGTCACACTCCGCGAAATGCAGCCGGCAATTGATGCCTATAACGAATTGATCAAGGATTTTCCTACATCTAACTACAGATCGGAAGGAATTTTCCGTCTGGCAGTATTGTATTATCAGATCGGATTGGATGCTGAAAGACCCGTACTCTATTACCAGAAGGCTTCTGAACTTTTCGATATCCTGGCTAATAAATCCAAGGATTCATTGCAGTACATCAGTTTATTCCAAAGAGGGTGGGCAAATTTCTCATCCGGTTTATACGAAAAGTCCTTTGCTGATTTCTGCAAGATTCTTAGTTTAATCACTAATCCTGACCTGAAATTGCAGCGTGTATATTTTGAGGACGCTTCGATAGAAAATGTAGCATACAGCCTGGTGAACATGGATCAAAATGACTATATTTCCAGTTCACAGGGTGCTGTTTATGCTGCTCAGCAATTGCCGAAACAAGTGAATGAATTTTACGGTAAGAAAATTCTACTGAAAGCAGTCCAGTTAAAGAAAGATCTGAATGCTCCCATGCAGGCGGTTGATTTTTACAATACTTATATTGCATTGTATCCGACTGCCATTGAAGATCCTTCGATCATAGATTCGATCGTTTATGTCTATTCAACCAATCCGAACGAACTACGTTCAGGAATGGTACTGCGTGATGCCATCATCGCGGAGAAAGAAAGAATCATCAATAATTATAGTTTCGATTCTGCCTGGTATCAGGCAAATAAAACACAGGATATTTCAGAACCACTTCACATTGTAAGAGATGCCTACTCATTCCTGGAACCCTTCTATTGGAATGATTACGTGAATACCAAATCCCAAGAAGCATTCCTGAAATATGATAATCTGATCAACCGTTATAATGCAACGAACGAGCTCTCCAATCCAGCCAATAATCCGTGGTTGCTTGAAAAGGAACAGAAGATCATCCAGGCGAACTATGACTTGGCAGAGAATCAGCAAAATCCGAAACTTTATTATGATTTGAGTCAGAGAATCTATAAATTCAATCATAATTATCCAGAGAATTCCAGTTTCTTCCAGAACGAGAAGATGGCATTCATATGTATCGAAAAGATGCAGGAGTTGTTGAAGGATAAGTTCGTGGATGGTACATATACAGATCATTCCAGATCATTCGTAGTAGCATCTTCAACTGCTGACAGTTTATATCTGCAATCCGTTGAACGTTACCTGACGGTGTTATTATCCGACAAGAATACGGATTCTCATAAGGATGATGAGATCATACATGCATTATATGGAAGAAGCCAGATCAGGCAAAAACTTGGAGACTATCCGGGAGCCGTTCAGGACCTTCTTTATATTTCAAATTACAATCTTCCGAACAATACCAGACGTGACATCTTTGTTCAATTGGCACTTCTCAACGAGAAGAATAACAATTATGAACAGGCGGCAAACTATTATAAGAAAGCAGAAGCCTTTGCTCTGAATGCAGATGACCGAAAAACAATTCATGATAATTACCTGGCTCAGATGAATAACCAGGCAGAAATGGTTAGATCTGGTAATGATTATTCAAAGGCGGCGGAAGAATATCTCAATCTTGCTGATGAATTCGAAACCACAGACAAGGAACGCGTGATCGGATATAAGATTGAAGCAGAGAAATTATACAAGAAAGCAGGTATGTATCAGAAAGCAATTGATATCCTAATCGATATTACAAAATATAGAAATAACTCAAATGATGCATATCAACTCTATGCAAATGCATGGACAATCTCTGACAGCCTTCTTGCTGATCATGAGCAATCCAATAAACTGAAGAATGACTTTATCGCCAAATACCCAAAATCCATTGAAGCATATCAGACAAGGCTTGAAATGATCAGTGAGGTTGCTCAGAAACCTGAAAGCAAGGAACAGGCTGCATCCATGTATCTCGATCTTTATAATGATGCAGCAGCAGGTAGAGTCAATATCGGCAGTGATTCCATGGAAAACCTGTATCTTCTTGCAATCAAGCAATACCAGGATCAGGGTAATGATGCAAAAGTGACCGAATTAGCACGTAATTTTGGAAAGATGTATCCCAATAATCCCAAAGCACTCTCCATGCTGGATTATGTAGCTGATAAGTATCAGGATAAAACCAGCAGTAAGGATTATGAGCAGTTGGTCATGGAAATTCATGAACGTGACCCGAATTCAACATTATTCCCCAACCTTGCCAATACCAAACTCAAGAAGATATATGATGATGCCGCAGCAGCATATGCCAAAAAAGACTGGACGACGACATTTGCCAAGATGAACGAGTTCAAGCAATTGGATCTCTATTATCAGAAACAGGGTCTGACCTTACCACTCTCCAGCGTATACGAAGATTTTGCTGCATACAAGACCGATTATGATTCTGAAACGGCTAATACCAATTTCCTGAAATCCTTTGATGAGAAGTTGAGAACGATTGATAACAACTTCGTGAAGGTATCACCTGCCATTCTATTGAAAGTGAACGACAAGACAACATGGAAACAGCGTCTCAATGGTGGGGATAAGAGAATCCAGGCTCTCATTGCAGAAGCCAACAGAAACAAGGATGAAGTCGAAAAACTCCTTCGCACGGCAAACGATTTTGATCTTGATACTCCGAGAAGAACCAAGGCAATTCTACTGATCGGAATGATTTATGATCATGCTGCAAGTGTCATGGATACTCAAATCGAAAAGTATCTTTCAGTTTCTTGGGAAATTCAGGATCTGAAAGCAAATAAGGAATATTACAACAATGTCGTAACCACGATCAGAAATACCAAAGATGAATATGTGAATGGGCTTCTCGATGCGGAAGTGGTTTATCTGACATTCATGCTTAAGAACTTCTCGGAAAGTACTGGTTATACCGATGCCAATATTGAAAAAGCAAGAGCAAAACTTACCGAGATGAACAGACTTCCTGCTTATGACATATCAGAAAGTATTCTGGATGATTCCTGGAGAATCACGAATGAATTAAAGACTGACCCGTTATTTGCAGCAAAGTCTCAAATGA
>DAONDQ010000056.1:0-17681 GCA_035402645.1 Candidatus Cloacimonadota bacterium
ATAAGACCATCTTCGCTGTTTCTCCCGATACCAACCGTCCCATCTTTACCGGTATCTACTGGAAGATCAGCGCAGATTCCCAGGTAATGGTATCTACTGATGGCAAGAAAATTGCCGAATATACAATCGATCAAACGATTCCCATCGAACAACCTCTGGAACAGATACTTCCCGTGAAGGGACTGGTATTCCTCATGCGGATTATTCGCGATGACGAACCGATTTTGAAGATAGTCCTGGAAGAATCGAGGGTCATGTTCAATTATAGAAACTATACGATCTTCACCCATGTGATAGAAGGCAAGTATCCTGATTATAAGCAGGTTTTCCCCAAGGAAACCAATACAACAGTCACCTACAACCGTGACTTACTGAAAACTGCTATTCGCCGTGTCGGTTTGATGGCTCCGGATGACAGTTTCCGTGTCCGTTTCGACATTACTGCTGCTAAGACTGATATCTCCACCCTCAACCGTGAGAGGGGAGAGGCTAAGGAACAGCTTACTGACTATGAATTCACTGGTGAGGATATCAGCATTGCCTTTAACTTCAAATATCTCATTTCCATTTTGGATGCAATTGATACGGATAAGGTCAAGATCGTCTTTGCCAAATCCAAAGACCCTGTGCAGTTCTTCAACGATACGGATCCTGAGAATACACATGCCAGGTTCCTGATCATGCCTCTTCGGTTGCCTTAATTGATCGTACATCGCATCTATCTGCATGACTTTCGAAATTTTGCAGACTGCGATATGTCCTTTGCACCAGAAGGTGCGCTCATTACCGGGAAGAATGGCATTGGGAAGACCAACCTGCTGGAAGCAATTGCATACGCTGCCTATGGTAAGTCTATTCGTTCTGCTCCCGATCAGGAACTGACTCGTTTCGATCAGCCATCTTTTCTTTTGGATGGACGTTATCAGTATCGTGATAATCCTTTGCAGATCAGGGTGCAATACAGCGAAGGGCACAAGAACATCCATTTGAATAAAGAGCCGATTCAAAGGATCAGTGAGCTGTATCGCTTTCTGAAGATCATCTACTTTTCTCCCGAAGATATCATCATCATTTCAGGTTCTCCACGTCTTCGAAGGCATTTCTTTGACCAGGCGATTGCGCAATATGATTATTCTTATATCGAAATACTCAGGCATTACCTGCATGTTCTGCAGCAAAGGAATGCAATGTTGAAGACTCCGTTTGATCCACATGAGAAGAATGCATGGGATGATAAATTCTCTGAAGCAGGTGCAATGGTAATCGATTCAAGACGCAGATACCTCGAGAAATTCACACCCCTGTTTAAGGAGAATTACAGCAAGATAAGCAATACCAAGGAAATGGCAGATATCCAATATGCTCCCACTGAAATTGAATCTTATTCCGATGCGGTGAGAGAGGACTTTCATCATTACTTCAAACAGCGCGGACAGAAGGAAATAGCATATCAACGATCCTTGATTGGACCTCATCTCGATGATATCATTTTTACAATAAACGGTCATCCGGCTCGTGATTTCGGTTCCCAGGGGCAGCAGCGCTCACTTGCCATTTGCATGCGTCTTACCCAATCACAGCTTGTTCAAGAGCATGAGCAGGATAGTCCGATCCTCATGTTCGATGATGTTCTCTCCGATCTCGATCATCTTCGTACCAAACAGATCATCGGTATGATGTCTCATGGAAACCAGGTTTTCATTGCCACTCCCAATCAAGACCTATACCAGGATTATAAACTGCCTATCATCAGCATGGATGAGAGCTTTCACTTGAATGGAGCTAAGGAATGACATCGTGAAGCTGAATCGTAACCTTCTTGGCTGGATGATCTATGATTTTGCCAATTCCTCTTTCACCACGATCATCGTGACTGTGATTTACAGCGCATACTTCATGAAGGTGGTTGTTCCCGGTAATGAAGCACTTGGTACAGCCTTGTGGGGTAGAGCGATCAGTATTTCCATGACGCTTGTTGCCCTTTCCGCCCCCATATTCGGGGCAGTGGCAGACTTTTCCAGGGCTAAGAAAAGGTTCCTTTTCCTGAATTGCTACTTAACTGTCATTTTCACAGCTTTGCTATATTTTGTGCAAAAGGGTGATGTCTTTACCGGTATGCTCTTCTTTATCATAGCCAATTTCGGATTCAACAGTGCGAATGTGTTCTACGATGCCTTCCTTCCCGAAATCTCCTCTCATGAGGATATGGGAAAGGTCTCCGGTATGGGATGGGCACTCGGTTATGTAGGGGGACTCATTTCCCTGGTCATTTCACTCTTCCTTGTGAAATGGAATGTTCGTTATGTATTTCCTGCCGTTGCCCTCTTCTTCGGTACATTTGCCATTTTCACCTTTGTGTGGTTGAAAGAGTTCCGAAGACCCTCCAAACGCTCCAACTACTTCCGTATCGCTTTCCAGCGCATTACCTATACTGCAAGGCATATCCTGCATTTCAGGGAGCTGGGTAAATTCATGATTTCATACCTGATATATAATGATGGGATCATCACGGTCATCGTCTTCGCAGCCATCTATGGTGTTCACCAGTTTGGCATGTCTCAGCAGGAAATGATCAAATACTTCATTTATGCTCAATTCACCTCCATTCTCGGCTCCTATATCTTTGGACATATCACGGATAGGATTGGTGCCAAGCGTGCACTTACCATCAGTTTGCTGATTTGGACAGGTGTAGTGATCTGGGCATTCTTTTGCCAGACCAAGATGGAGTATTATTTAGTCGGTTTGACAGCCGGTCTTGCCATCGGTTCCAGCCAGGCAAACAGCCGTACCATGCTCGCGCTTCTCACTCCGAAAGACAAACAGGCAGAATTCTTCGGATTCTATGCGGTTACTGGAAGATTATCCTCGATCGTCGGACCGCTCGTATATGGTGAGATCGCTCTTCATACAGGTTCACAGCGCTATTCCATTCTTTCTCTCATCGCTTTCTTCTTTGTAGGCGGTATTCTGCTCCAATTTGTGAATGAAAAGAAAGGAAAACGAATTGCTCGATTGTGGAATGAGGAAGAAGTTACATAAGAGCTTGCAGGAGAAGAGAAGGATTTTTACGAGTTATTTTACCAAAAATATAATTACGAGGATTAAGCAGTATTTTACGGTTTAACTTCTCCTCTTTTTGTTAAAGAAATGAGACGATGAGCGTTAATTATAAATTAAATTCATTTCCTGAAACAATGTTATCTATAAAATGCATTTAATAATAAACAAAGATGGAGTTGTGTTATGCAAAGAGGCTTTATTAACGTACCCATTTTTAGGAATTTTAGTTATTTCCTTCCCCATGTCTATCGCTATATGAACAAAGAATTTGTTGATCTTTTTTTTGAGACGGGCAAGATAAAATTAAGTTGTTTTAATAATTACAGAAAATATGAAAATCAAGTTATCGGTGATTCTGAAGAAGGATATAATAGTGTTACGAAAAATTGTAAAGATGAGGATAAATCTATTGGAATCTTCACTCTGGTTGGACTAGATGCGTATTCACTATGTACATCTACAATATTAAGTAAGACTTTGATGGATAAATTTAATTATGATGCAGTAATGAAAATTCATGATCCGCAGGCTTTTAGTATCATGCTCGCATCATGCATTGTTAATTTCAAAGAAGCATCACAAGGGCATTGTATTTATGTCGATAACAAAATGAATTTACAGGAAGTTGATCATCTTTCTTTTACAAGGCATGATGATTCACCTGAAAATCAGGCCTTAATCATGGAAAAATTAAAAAAGATTCAAAGTGATAACCCCAACGAATTATATTTCCTGAAACCAATGAGATATAATTATCAATCAGAATATAGGTTTGTTTGGTTAATAGATGGTAAAGTTAAAGAGAGCATAGAAATCGAGTGTAAACAAGCAGTTCAATTTTGTGAAAGGGTGACTAACATACCTGAATAATAGATACCTAAGCAAAAAGACCATAAAAGTCTTTTCTGCTTTTTTCCACAGACTATGTAGAATCCAAGGTTGGTACTAATTACTCCAGATGGGCGTTCAAGCTACTTACCTACCTTGGTTCCTTCGCATGCCTTGAAGCCTACGTGCTTTTATCCAAGTTCAATCATACTTCATTCCAACTTGATAAGTGCTTATACCTGCTTCTCGAAGCAAGAATGAAGCAGGTATCAAGCACTTATTAAACGGGAAATGAGCAGGAATGCTCTATGTAACACTTATGCTGTTTCCATGATATTTATAAGACTTGGTTTATGTTGAAAATCACTATCTTATCCTGATGGTGAATTAGAATCCATGGATGACCAAATAAGAGTCGTCTTGAAAAAGTAAGAAAGATATATAAAAAAAAGGGCGTACTTCCGCACGCCCCTACAATTGTAAGTCTAACTTTTAACTTTTAACTTTTAATTTTTAACTTTTAATTCTTTATTCTTAATCAGTGCCTTCACAGGTTCCATACCGAAGGGAGAACCTTGCTCGATGGCATTGAGAACAGCACCGCCGCCGGTGAAGAAGTAGTAGGACTGGTTATCCAGTGCTGCCAGGTAGGTATTGACCAGGAGATTCCTGAAATCCTGCAGGGTGTCACCACCGCCAAACAGCTTCTTTGCTGTTTTATTGGTATCGATAAGGGAGTACATCGCCTTGGTGCCGTCGCCGAAATTTGGTGTGAATCCCATCACAGCATTGATGAAGAACATGGCTGCTTCATCGAATACCTTTTTCACTTCTGGTACTTCAAATGATTTCGGGTCAGCGTCCAACACATAGTTCAATTCCTTGCCCTTGGGCAGGTCATGGATATAATGTGTGCGATATTGCCCTTCGAACTTGCCGTCCAGTGTATCTGATTCGATGATATACGGCATTTCCACAATTCGCCCGGGATATTTCTCTGAATCCTTGAGGAATTGTGCAGCAATTGCCAAATCGTCTTCTTCCAGTCCTTTGATCTTGAAACCATATTTCACACTGAGATATGCATTATAGATTACGCCACCAAGTACCAGGTGATCAACGCGTTCAAGAAGTGAACTCAAAGGTCCGATCTTGGTGTCGAATTTTGAACCGGCTACGATTCCAACGAATGAACGCTTGGGGGCAAAGATCATCCCGAGATGATCCAGTTCCTTCTGCATGAGAAGACCGGCATAAGAGAGAAGTTTTTCAGCAGGTTTCATGGTGGAAACATGCGCCTGCCATGAGCCGAATGCATCGTTGATATAAACATCTGCTAGTGATATTAATTCCTGTCCGAATGCATTCGCAGCGTCACCCTTGCTTTCCTCGCCTGTGAACCAGCGTGTATTGGGTAAATAGATCATATCGATCTTGCCGTTTCTCAGATCAGCGATCATATCCTTGATGGAAGGATCGAGCTTATCGATGCCTTTCCCTTCTTCGGCTGTGAATTTCGGAATTGAGATATTGATCTGCAGTTTATGTTCAAGGTACTGAACGATCGGTTCCACAGCATCATTAGGAGAAAGGGTGAATAGACCTGTCTTTTTATCATAAGGACGTCCCACATGGGTCATGAGGATGGGTTTACCGCCTTTCTTCACAATATTGAAAATGGTGGGAATGGTGGCATCGATTCTCATGGCATCGATGATCTTTCCTTTTTTTACTACATTATGGTCAACTCTCACGAGAACGACCTTGTCCTTCAGATCTGCATTCTGCATACGCGGTAAAGCGTTGTTTTCCATAGTATCGGCTCCTGTATTTATTTCCTTTTTGAGAGTTTAGTGGCACGATCGAGAGCATTCTGCAACTCTTCGATTCTGATTGGTTTTCCTATATAATCATCCATGCCATTGGCGAGGCATTTCTCCCTGTCTCCGCTCAAGGCATTGGCTGTCATGGCTATGATGCGGGGTGCTTTTCGTCCGGTGAATGACTCTTTTATCTTCTGGGTTGTGGCGAATCCGTCCATTTCAGGCATTTGCACATCCATGAAGATGATATCGAAATTCTCGTGATTCAGGAGATTCAGAACTTCAATGCCATTTGTTACGGCATAGGGATGATAACCCATTCGTTCGAGAATACGCACGGCAAGTTTCTGGTTGATGAGATTATCTTCTGCCACCAGTATCTTCAGTGGTACCTTTTCAGCCAGTTCGTGGTTGAATTTGGTATCACCGATCATGACATTGGAACTGCCCGGAATACTGATATATGTCATGATATTGACCAACAGGCGAACCAATTGCGTTTGTCTTACCGGTTTATACATGTAAGCAGAGAAGAGATTCTGGTTCAGCAGGTCGAAATCTTTGGGCTTTTCCACGGAACTGAACATGATCATGGGAAGTTTTTCCTTGGAAAGTTCATTCCGTATCAGGGTACCCAGTTGAATACCATCCATTTCAGGCATTTGCAGGTCAAGGATAGCTATATCGAGATTCAGTCCATTTCGAACCCATTCCAGGGCTTTCTTGCTCGAATTGACCGTAATCGGCTTCATTCCCCATTTCTGGCAAAGAAGGCTTAAAATGCGACAATTGGTATCATTATCATCGACGATCAGTATCTTCTTATCCTTCAGTTCAGGATAATTCATATCGAGCGGATTATCTAATTGATTGGGGGCAGGTTTTGCCTTGATGGTAAAAAAGAAGGTAGTACCCTTTCCGACTTCACTCTCCACCCACATGTGTCCCTGCATGAGTTCGACAATGCTCTGGGATATGGTAAGTCCCAATCCGGTGCCCCCATATCTCCTGGTGGTCGAAGGATCTGCTTGCGTAAAAGGTGTAAACAGACGCTGAATATGGTCATGCGGAATACCAATACCCGTATCGTGAATGGAGAATCGCAGGATATTATCTTCTTTCGATTCATAGGATACATTGATGCAGACCTCACCTTTTTCCGTGAATTTGACCGCATTCCCGATCAGGTTGACCAGGATCTGGCGAAGTCTGTTGAAATCACCTTCAATGAAGGGGGATACATCAGGATCTATCATGTAGAGAAGTTCGAGGTCTTTTTCACTTGCCTTTTGGGCGAAAAGAACGAGAGTATCTTCAATGCAGATACGGAGATCGAATGGGTGATACTCGATATCCATCTTTCCGGATTCGATCTTGGACAGATCGAGGATGTCGTTGATCAGGGAAAGGAGGCTATCTCCACTAATACGGATGGTCTCCACATATTCAAATTGTTCGGGGGACAGCGGAGTGTCCATCAGGAGGCTTGTCATACCAATGACACCGTTCATGGGTGTTCGGATCTCATGACTCATCGTGGCGAGGAATTCGGATTTGACACGCATTCCTTCCTCAGCATCCTCTTTTGCCTTTCGCAGGGCAAGTTCAGCCTTCTTTCGCGTGATTGCCTGGCTGATCTGACCCGCTATGAATTCCAACATCTCCTTATCCTGCAGGCTGAATGCTTCGGGGTCTTCATAACTTTGAACGACGACGGCTCCAATCACTTCATTTGCTTCCACGAGGGGAACGCCCAGCCATACCTTGGCAGGAGAGCCGATCATATCGATCTGGTTGTCACGTATCATCATCTTGAGTTGATCTTCATTTAGCAGCAATGATTTGCCGGTATGGATGACCAAACTAGTCAGAGAACGATGATTTGGTACTTTCGCCATATTGTCTTTTTCATCATGAAGAAGCGGCAGGTTGATTACGTCCTTCTCCTTATCGATGAATGCCAGGTAGAAGTTCTTTTTTTCGATAAGAGGATCAAGATGATCCCAAATGGTTCTGTATAGCTCCTCCAAGTCATGAGTGGTAAGGACAGCATCCGCTATATTGTAAAGTACTTCCTGAACCAATTCATTGTGCTTTTGTTCCGTAATATCGATGAACGAGACAAGGGCAGCATCCTTGTCACGAAATCTTACTTTTGCACTGCGAGAACGTATCCAAAGGACTTTTTTATGCCTGTTGATTGATCTGAATTCATGCAGGATTCGAGAATCATTCTGAAAAACATCGATTTGACTGATGGTGCAAACTGCTTCTCTATCTTCAGGGTGAAGAAATTCCAGAATCGTTTTGGAGTTGATCTCATCAAGTGATCCATAGCCCATCATTTCAATGGCAACTTTATTCGCATATAGGATTTCCAATGTAATCGATTCAAGAATGATGATACCTTCCACGGAAAAATCAAGGAGATCTGTGTGGTCTTCCAAAATGGATACCGGTTTCACAAGATTTTCGTGGAAGATTTCTTCCCTTACTCCATTTTCCTGAACGCTCTTTTCATTGGAGGCAGTGTGGTCTTTGTGGGCCATAACATACGTCCTTTGTAAATGTTATCAAGTAGTTAACATTAATATTACCCAAGATTATACGTCAAGGGGTTTTACGAATACCTGATAACTTTCCTTCTTTATCGTTTTTAGTAAGGGATTAAGTAATACATAATAATCGGAAAATGTGAAAAAGAAAATTCGAGGTGGGATTTTGGTAATTCAAACTTGAGAATATTCTTGACATGAAATTGTAAATATTGGTTATGAACAATTCAAATAATTATGTAAAGGACGTCATATGCTGAACATATCAATTGCTCCCGATGGAACCGAATATCCTTTGCCCGCTGCAGAGGATGGAGAGAAGGAAAAAGCGATACTTCTTGAGATCACGGAAGAGCAGAGGAAGTTAGGAAGAAAGATCGTGGCTGTGCAAGGTTTGGGCTTTGTGGGTTGCGTGATGGCAACTGTAGTCGCTGATGCTGTTGACCAGGATGGAAAACCCATTTATTTCGTACATGGTCATCAGAGAGCCTCAAAGCGTTCGTACTGGAAAGTACCGCTCATCAATACAGGTGTTCCGCCAGTCAGTTCTTCTGATCCTGAAGTTCCAAAAATCTTCAATCGTTGTGTGATTGAAAAGAAGAATTTCAGGGCAACCTGGGTAGATTCAGTATATGAACTTGCTGATGTTGTTGTTGTAGATATCCAACTCGATGCAACGAAGCCTGCATTTGGTGAAGCGGAAAAGGGTTATTGTGATCTTTCGTCTTTCCGTGAAGGTATTCGTACACTTGGGAAATACATAAAACCCGAATGCCTGATTTTGGTGGAGACCACTGTACCACCAGGAACCTGTGAAAAGGTCGTGAAGCCCATCATTGAAGAAGAATTCACCAAACGCGGGATCGATATCAAATCCTATCCCCCGTTGGTTGCTCATTCATATGAAAGAGTGATGCCGGGTGCGAAGTATGTTGCTTCCATCAGAGATTTTTGGCGTGTATATTCGGGTGTGAACAGGAAGAGCATGGAGATGTGCCGTGAATTCCTGACGAATGTACTGGATACCAAGAATTACCCGCTTACAGAATTGGATAATACAAATGCCTCAGAACTTTCAAAAGTAATGGAAAATTCCTATCGTGCGACGAATATCGCATTGACCTTGGAATGGGCTAAATTCGCAGAGCAGATCGGTGTTGATCTTTATAAGGTGAGAGATGCGATCCGTAAGCGTAAAGGTACTCATGACAACTTGCTCCGCCCGAGTCTTGGTGTCGGCGGCTATTGCCTGACGAAGGATCCGGTGCTTGCCAACTGGTCAATAGGTGCATTATTCAATGCCGAAGGTGCTCTTGATGTTGCCATTCGTTCAGTGAATATCAATGATACAATGCCTTTGCATACCATCGAACTGATCAAGCCTGAATTTGACGGTCTTAGAGATGTGAAGATCGTGGTGCTGGGAGTTTCCTACCTTGAGAATTTAGGTGATACCCGTCATTCTCCTTCCAAGACACTGGTGGAATTCCTCAATAAGGAAAGCGCATTGGTCAAGTGCCATGATCCATACGTTGAATACTGGGCAGAACTTGATGAAGTGAAAGTCTATCATGATATTGAAGACGTACTTCCAGAGGCAGATGTAGTAGTGTTTGCTGTAGGTCATGATGAATACAGGAATCTTTCTCCGAGAGAATTGGTCGAAATCTGTGGGACACGTCCGCTTATCATCGATTGTTCAAACTTCCTCTCAGATGAAACGATCAAGAAGTATATGGCTCTTGGATGCAAGGTCAAAGGTGTTGGCAAGGGACATATCAATCAGTTGTAAGTGAAAGAAACAAAACACGACATAAGATAAAAAGAAAGGCAGGAACTCAAGATTCCTGCCTTTTTTCTTTTTTACAATCCTTGACAGAAAACAAGTTTACCATTGAAAAGGAACTAACGCCGAGTGGCAGTATCTAAACTATATCAGCATGAGCTGTCACCGATAGGGTATGACGGGAAACGGTCATACCTCCCATTGGAAAGGCGGGACAGAAATTAGGTAACTGTCTTGCCTCCACACACAAATATGGAGGTAACATGAGAAAAGTTCTATTACTTGCTGTTAGTATCGCTATTCTGTTTGTTCTTTTTGGTTGCAGTGAAAAGGACAAGAACCCTACGAAGGTCTACGGATACCAATTAGGTCAATTCATATCCAAATCAGCTGTTTATGATTCTACTGCACATTGGTCTTTGGCAGATTCCACGGATATGAGAGGTTTGTATGCCTATGAGATCGTAAGTGCAGATTCAAACCACTGGAGCCCAAGGGAAAGTTCCAATGCAGGATATGATCTGTCCTGGAATTTGTTCAAGAATGGATTCTACATGGCTTCGGATGTCGATCAAAAGTCATGGTTCCCCAATACGAATCTGCCTGGTGCCTTCAAGGTCAAGAGAGTCGGCTTCTTCCGTCTCTACAGAAAAGTGGATGTCATTGCTCCTGACGGGACAAGCAAGATGGTTGAATTGAAGGGACTGCAAACCTACCAGATCGATAACTGGAATACGCCAGCGACCCCGGAAACAGCAATCAAATTGAGTGACCTTGTCCAGGGGATAGCCGTCTATGATTCTCTTCACCTGGTGGCTGTTGATAATTTTACAAAGACTTATACACCAGCACAGATCAACGAAGGTTATTATCTCCTGAATTCTGAGATCACTACCTTCCCGGCAATTAACAATCAGTTATCTGGTGGTTTAAAGAAATTCAAAGACCTTGCCTATATTGAAGTTTTTGGTGCAAGTGCTCCCCAAACCCAAACATTTACGAATGCTCCACACAATACTGCTGATATGATCATTCTGCTGCCTTCAAGCATGAATGGTTATACTGCAACCGATGTAACGGGTTTATTGGAGTAGCATCATCCCAATGTGGGTTCGGTTTTTTCGCAGATACAGCACACATGATCTGTTGCTGATATCATTATTCAGCGCTTTGGGGTTGGCAATCAAACCGATTGCCACCCCCTTGGTGCATTTGATCTCAGCACCACTCATGATACCTGGTGGTTCACTGGCAGGCGGTTTCTATATGATGTGGCTTGCCATGGTCGTCGTCGTTGTCCCAAAATTTGGGTCTGCTTTTTTGATCGGGATCGTTCAAGCATTGGCAATCCTTGTCTTGGGCATCATGGGAAGCCATGGGATCATATCGATCATATCATACTCGATGCCGGGTCTCATGGTTGATCTATTAGCCCTGATCGTAGGAAGGAAATTGAAGATTTGGACACAAATCCTGTTTGTGATCGTTGCCAATCTGACAGGTACAGGTATTGTCATGATCACAATCATGAGGCTTCCATTCATTCCTGCAATGATTGCATTGGGAACTGCTGCTTTTTCTGGAATCATTGGCGGATTGCTTTCTTACTGGCTGATTAAAAAACTAAACACGTTTCATCTCGTTACGTTAAAGGATTGATTGATGCGTATATGTATGTTCATTATTCTTGTTTCACTGGTAATCAGTATTCCAACATATGTAAAGGCTTGGGAAGTAACTGATTCCAATGGAGGTACTATGGTATTCAAGAGTGATTCCTTTGCCAAATTGCCCATGATTGAAATTCAAACAGAAAGGGATAAGAAGGGGAAACACCTCTCCGACAAATGGAAAGGCTTTCTTTTGAATGATTGGTTGAAGAATAGTGGATATACAGAATTTGGTGAGATAGTATTCGAATCTTCTGATCATTACCAGGTACGTCTTTCCAAGGAAGATTTGGATAAGCAGCAGGCAATAATCGCGTTATATCAGAATGACAATCCCCTGGCTGAAAAAGACTATCGACTGGTGATACCCGGCATGAGAGACATGTACTGGATTGCCAATATTGTTAAAATAACACTTCAGAAAAAAGACCAGTTGATGGTTCCACAGATCATATATTGGGCGGAGCCAATCTTGAATGCAAAGAAACTGAAGTCAGATATTCCCCCTTTCAAGAACATGAAGGGGTATGCATTTACCGACCTCTTAGACCCGAATATTCCCTTCCCGGATGGCGATGTGCTGGTGATGGGAAAGGACGGGGTGAAGCAACTTCTCGATTATCGTAAATTCCTTCAAAAGGCTGTTCTTGAGAAGACAGATTCAACAGGCTACTGGCTGAAAAGTCCTGACATGCCGGCAGGAATGTGGATCAAGAATCTAGCTTATGTGCAATTTGCAAAAAAAGGAATCCTATTCACTCGAGCATATATGGATAAATCATTGGGGGATTTGGCGGATACATTAGGTTGGAAGAATGCAAAGGCATACTTCGCCAGCGAAAAGAGTATTGTGCCTACCAAACCAAGATCCTGGGAGGATAGGGAGCTGGATCTGAGTAAGATTCGTCTTGCCAACCCGCTATTCACACATTATCCATATGCAGAGATCAGGGAGAAATAATGAAGAGGATCGCCATCATTCTATCCCTGCTATATTGTATTTCATTGTTTGCAGAACCGTTATCAGTCTATATCCCGAGTAAGCAGCTACCATCCTTGACTCAAAGCACAAATTTCCAGGAATACATTACAACGAACCAGCCTACCGCTGTCGGTGCTCTCATCGTTGGAGATGATCAGACTGCTGTAGGTATTACAGAGAATGAATTCAGCCTTTTAAACCTCAATTATGACAAGAAAGTATGGAATGCAACAAGTGATGTGCTTCCTTTACCCGTGAATATACATCACATTTCCTGTATCTATCTTTATGTCTCGAATGAATGTACCACAAATCCAAAATTCCAGGAATTGAGGGATAAATCTGAATTTCTTGGACAGGCTGAGAAGAACGGTTATATAATCTGGAAATACAAACTTCCTAAAGGGATTAAGAAATGAAGAGATTTATGATACCTCTCATCTGCCTTGCACTTGTCCTTTCAGTGATTGAACTCTGTTCCAAGCAAGTGAAGCCATCTACCAGTGTCTTGAAAATCACTGATGGGAAATCTGTTGTCAATATATCCATTCCCACTTTACCTAAACAAATGGATCGGAAGGTCAAAGCCAGGAGAGGTTCTCAGTGGCAGGGGATGTATCTTTCTAAACTGCTTACAAATAACGGATACAATTTAAAGAAATACCATAACTGCATTCTCGTGGCAAGAGATGGCATGAGAGTCACGATACCGATTGAAGAAATTACCGATGATAATGCTCTCATCACTTTCGCGAAGGAAAAGAAAAGCATGGGAAAAGACTTGAAGCTTGTCATGCTGCAGGATACATTTGAACAACGTTGGTTGAAGTACATCAATCAGATCATTCTTGAATAGGATTCTTTTTTGTCTAACGATCTGGTATTAAATGAATTGTCATTTCGTTATCATAAGGATGCAAAATGGCTTTTCAAAGACCTTTCATTTCATTTCACACCTCATAACATTACTGCTATTACAGGTCCAAATGGAAGTGGAAAAACCACTCTGCTTTACTCCCTTTGCGGTATCATTCCCAACCTTTTCAATGGGCTTCAGAAAGGGCATGTCTTTTTGAATGGAGAGGATATCGCGATGAAGTCGCTTCCCGAAATTTCTAAGTGGATCAGTTTTCTTTTGCAGGAACCGGATCATCAAATCATCTTTCCTGTCGTCGAGCAGGAAATAGCCTTTGGGGCAGAGAATCTTTGCTTACCCCCATCCCAAATTGAGCGGAAGATAGCGGATGTTCTATCCTATCTTGGGGTAGGGGAATTAAGGAATAAGAAGACTTATGAACTCTCATATGGGCAGAAGAAAATAATATCACTGGCTGCTCTACTCGTGAAGGATAGCCCCATACTTGTGCTCGATGAACCTTCAGCGGGATTGGATGAGTCCTCAAAGTCGTTATTGAAGCAGACAATCCTGGATTTGGCAGCTGGTGGGAAAACCATCATTTTTGCTGATCATTCCGATGAAATGATACAGATTGCCACGCAGCATATATCCCTGCCATATTCAGCGGATGAAGGGAAGCCTGATGCTGTATGATTTGAAAGGCGTAAGTTATTGTTACACACAGGATCATCATATTCTGAAAGACGTTTGTATGGAGATTGCTGATAACGAACTCATACTGATTTCAGGTGCCAACGGTTCAGGGAAGACAACCCTATGCAGGTTACTTACAGGACTGAACAAGGATTATCAGGGTTCTATCCAATTTAATGGAACGGAATTAAGGAAATACCAATCTTATGCAATTGCTGATAAAGTGCTGTATTTAAAACAGGAAGGCCAATTGAATGTGGTTGCAGCCACACCTGATAGTGATTTGGAGATCAGACAGCACAAGTTCCTGTATAAGGACGGGCAGGCATTATTCCATGCCAGGAAGGATGCCCTGGTTGAAATGGGTCTTCTCGAAGTTCAGAACAATCCTACTTGGGAACTCAGTTCCGGGCAGGTGAAAAGAATCGGTCTTGCTAGTTTGCCCTTATTCCCGAATCACTTCTGGATATTGGATGAACCATGCATCGGTTTGGACAATGCAACGATCAGGACAATGCATAACTGGCTGTCAATTCGGGCAAAACAGGATAAAGGTGCGATGATAATCGATCATACAGGCAGCCTAAAGGATTTACCATACCATTCCAAATATGTTATCGATAATGGAAGAATCAGGAAATTATGAAAAATATCATTAGTTTAGTCATGATTATTACAGCAGTGCAATTACTCAGTGGTGTTGCAATCAATCAGGTTAAACCCGATACCTTGAAGACAAGGTATTATCGCTTGGAAGGATTACGCGTCATTGGAGAATCTCCCAGTGAGACCATTGGCACTGTTCATACAACGAGCCTGAATACGGCAAGCGAAGCAGGAGCCCTGAATGTGAAGGATGCCATGTCCGATCTTCCGGGAATCAGCATGACTGTTGGTGCCAAGGATGAGAGTAATTTGCGTATTCGAGGATTCAGGAAGAATGATGTAAAGGTCTTAATCGATGGAAGACCGCTCAATTCAGGATATTTCGGGAATGTGAATCTGCAGAATATTCCTGTTTCTGACATCAGGGAGATACAGATTTTAAAGGGACCGGCTTCCTCCATGTATGGCAGTAATACCCTGGGGGGAGTAGTGAACCTTGTTACCAGGGAACCTTCTGGGAGAAAATGGTTCAAACTGGGTATGTTCGTGAAGAGGAATAACACGGATCATTTTGAATTATCTTCTTCGCATCAATTCGACAACTGGAATTACTGGCTTTTTGCTTCCCGCGATCATACTGATGGCTTCATGCTTTCTGATGATTTCATGCCCTCTTTCTCCGAGAATGGGGGAGCCAGGGATAATGCCTCCAAGACCCAACAGCACCTGGAAGGTAAGACTTCATTCAATTTCACCGAATTCCATAAAATGACAGTAACGGCTGGGATTACATTCATTCCTGAAAAATTCCTCCCATCGTCCATCTACGAAACAACTTACCGGAAATACAAAGACTGGCTCAGAATGGAAGGAACTGTCAGCAGTGATATTCAGTTTTCTCCTGATTCCAATCTTGAAACGATGCTGTATCTCGATGGTGGGCAAGACACTTACCTCGAGTATAATGACCCGAATTTCCACAATATGTCTATGGATTCAGATATGATTGGATATACTTTGGGATTTAATCCACGCTATTCCATGGGTGTCCTGAATGACAGTAAAATGACGTTCGGCTATCGGGGAGAAAGTCAATTCAGCAATCGCAAGGATAATGGGAATTACCCCCGATGGACACATCACTCAACTTTACTGCATAACGCTTTTGCCCAAATGGAATGGAAGACATCAACACCGCTTACAATTACCGGCAGTACGGGTTTATCCTATTTCATCAAGGATTCTGATGCGATGTCCGTGGAGTTTGAACCATCCCTGGGGATGAATTATGAATTTCCCACTCAAACTTCCTTATCTTTTGCCATAGGCAAAAACACTGCTTTCCCTACCATGAGACAGTTATTCAGTGTTGAAAACGGTAACATCGATCTCAAGACTCAATATGGGATCAAGTATGAGTTGAGTGCAAAACAACCTTTTCTGTTGAAAGGGATGAACGGTCTGTTCTCCCTAAGTGCATATAAAAACGATATTCGGAACTTGATCGACCTATATGGTGATACCTATGCAAACATTTACCAGGTACATACGCGTGGTGGGGAGGCGGAATTGGAATTTAATCCGTATGCATGGTGGAATATGGATTATTCATACAGTTATCTGTATTATTCTGCCTCACATGGTTATCAATTAACGGAAAGCCCATCCAATTCATGTGATATAAGTTGGTCTCTGCATTTTCCCTATCATTTTACTGCTTCAATCTCTTCACAATGGAAGGATAATCGTTATGGGCAGGATTCAAGTTTGAAATACCATCTTCTTGAATCCTATTGGGTTCACAGTTTGCTTTTGGATAAGAAAATATATGGTGTGAAAGCCTCCCTTGGATTGGAGAATATCATGGATGCGAATTACCAGGAAGAATTCGGTTATCCTGCACCCGGCAGGAATTTCTGCATTGGGTTGGAAAGAGAGTTCTGATGCACAGTTTGAACACACGAACCAAAATACTGATTGTCTTGACTTTGTCTCTGATGTCTTTGTTATACGATCAGTTGGTTGTGATGTCAGTTTTATGCCTGTTTTCCTTCCTTTTATACCTGTTGGGAGGGGAGAAGAGTAGAAGTTTCAAACAGTTATTGATCCTCATATTCAGCCTCATGCTCGTCCAAGTTCTTTTCCGCCCTTCCGGGGAAGTGCTGTGGCAATGGAAGTTCATTCGCATCACACAGGAGGGAATCCATTATGGGGTTGCGGCTTCCCTTCGGCTCATGATCATTTTTCTCTCTGCGGGTTTTTTGCTGAATATATCATATTATCAATATCTGCTTGCCTTCCAGGCATGGAAGATACCTTATGAACTGTCATTCCTGCTTGCTTCTGTACTTCAGTTTTTACCTATTCTGAGGCAGGAATTCCGGAATATGGGTGAAGCATTGGAATTGCGGGGTATCTATCTTTCGAAATTGCCTTTGAATAGAAGATTCTATGCATATCGGGAAATGGTGTTACCCATTCTTGGAAGAGCCATTGCTTCTTTGAAGTACAGGGTTATTTCTCTTGAAATGCGTGCATTCAGGTTATATCCGACACGTACATCTCTGCATGTGGACAGATTGAGAAAACGGGACTATGTTATACAGGTGGGGCTTCTTGCATTGATTGTAATCGGTATCAAATTATCTTAAACAAAGAACTTCAAACTGACATAGATTAGATATATTATTGTTGCTTCATTTGATGCTATGTGCTCTCATTCATTGTGCGATGCAAGTTTAGTTGGATATTTAATCGTTTATATGTGATTATCAGACTATCACCAGTAACCAGTAACCAGTAATCAGTAACCAGTA
>DAONDQ010000057.1:0-17678 GCA_035402645.1 Candidatus Cloacimonadota bacterium
TGTGATTATTAGTTTAACTATCTGTGATTATTAGTTTAACTATCTGTGATTATTAGTTTAACTATCTGTGATTATTAGTTTAACTATCTGTGATTATTATTAGTTAAACTATTTGCAACTATTATTTTATACAGCAGTTATTTATACCCCTTATTTCGGGGGCAAAATACGAGCCAACGCGACTGACTCCCAGCTTTTTTTGCTGGCATGGTACTTGCTATATCCATTTTACATACCACTCTATTAATTCCATACTTTATCTTTAATTAATCTATTGTAATTATTATATATTATTTTTATTCTTTTATAATTAATAAAAAAATAAATTAAAGAAAATAATAATCAATCAATAATAATCTAAATTCCGCAATCTACTCTAAAATGAAAAGCCTATAGAATACGGTATAAAACATGTTTTGGTCCTAGGCGAAATTATAATATAATCAATCAATATGGAATGATTCACATTATGACTAATATCATTCTAATATATCGAGTCCAGATTAGATTAAAGGCTGTAATGGTATAGTAATTGCTACTTCCACTTTACATGCCAGACCACAATATGTAGTGTTTTCGTCATTGCTATATTTATAGCGTTTTCGTTCAACTCCTGATTTTCGAAAAGCCTATAGAATACGGCATAAAATGTATTTTGGTCCTAGGCGAATCCATTGCAAAAATTGGAGAGTCTGGCACCACAACCTGTAGTGGTATGATACTTGCTATATACACTTTACATACCAGAGCCAGACTAGGAAGATAGAGTGAAAGGCTGGCATGAATGTTGCTTATAGAAAGTTTAGGTTCCCATCGCGGGATAGTTTCGGTGGACTAGTGCGGCAAGCAAGCCGCAAGGGAGATTAAGACAATGACAAGCCAAGCTGACCTCGTTGCAATCGCTCTCGCAAGACTCGCATCTCGTCAAGCTGCTAACCTAGTTACGATTGAAGCTGCTGTCAAGGCTGAACCTACTCCGAAAGCAGAGAAGGCTCCCAAGTCGGAAAAGTCTGGAAAGGCTCCGAAAGCTGCGAAGTCTGAAAAGGAGCCAAGCCATATCCCATCGCGGTTTATGATGGCTGAAGCATTGAACCTTGAGACTTTCCCTCTCAAGGTGAAGGAGATTGAAAGGCTGGCAGCGCTAGCCAAGAAGCGCCCTGACCCTATGGCATTGGGTCTAGCGGCTGCGGGATTCGTAGCTTGGTTGAAGGAGACAGCTTCACCTTGGCTCGCAACGCTCTCCCCTGCAATGGCTCCAGGGGCACTACTTGAGTCTTGCAAGCTCATCGTCCGAACGATGAACGATCCATCGTGGACAGTCGAAGAGGACCATAGCAATCGTGAAGGTGAACGATTCATCTTTGGTTCGGCGGGAAAGAATGCCAGGGCAGAAAAGATGTTTGGACATCTAACGAGCCTTCTCTTGCAAGCGGAGCATCTCAAGATGGAATACGATGCCAAAGCGGTTGACGCAAGCGAGTCAGCACGGTTTGCTGATGAATGCGAAGAATTCGAAACTGCGGAAACTTTGCGAGAAGAGTGTCTAGTCTATCAAGCTGACGCTCTCACTGAAACGGCACGGGCGGAAAGTATCCGCGCCATGATCGAAAACCTAAATGTGGAAAAGGCGGAAGAGATGTACGAGCGGGCAGGGCAGGGCGAGATTGTCGAAGAGGTCACGATTGCTCGCGGGTTGCTCGCTGACGAAGAGATGAGCGCTGGTGGATTGCATCGTGTAAAGATGCGGGCATTCATCGACGCCCCCGTACAGTTCATCCCCCGCGAATCAAAGTAATTCCAGATTATCCTGCCTCTACTGACCCGCCTCCCTTTCTGGGAGTGCGGGTTTTCTTTTATCATTCGAAAGATATGGTATATGTTTTGCAATTAACAAATACTATACCATCATGAATATTAGTATATTAGAGTGGTTTACAATGTGTGGTATGTTTAATGCAATTAACAAGATTCATACCACAGATAATGGAGCGAATGTGCATATAAGGAAGTGAGTTCCCATCGTGGAATGATTCAAAGTGAATAGTACAACAGAACAACAGAGGCTAAGATAAGTCACCCATCGTAGAAACCTTTTGAGGTGATAATATGATACAAGTAATTATAGGCGATAGGGTGCACGCCCTTGACTACGAGAGCAAGTTTGCAGACTTAACTGTCTGTTCGTCATTGCTTCCATTCTGTGAAACAATACATGGTTATTCAGTTCTATATGCAGAAGAACGTGTAGCTAAACTGGGAATTATAGTGACTTCTGCAAAAGAATCACGTGAGATCTATCTTGCCATCGCGAAAGCCTATAACGCAGAGGTAATTGAAGTTTCTCTCTAAACGTTTGGAGTAGCCCATGGTAAGGTTTACTGGAATACTGGCAGCACAAGTAGTGTTGCCGGTAATTGATGTTCCAACAGGTTATCTACCTGTGGATCATCCCCATATCACTCTCCTCGCTGGAGTTGAACTTGGAGATCGGAAAGTCTGGAAAACTGCTGACTTGAGTGTTTTGCCAGCTTTCCCATCAGTGACTTTCTCTTCTCCTTATCTTGCAAGCAATGGAACGAAAGAATCTGTTGTTTGCGATTGCGTAGAGCAGTCAATCATTCGCGAATGGCTTGTTCAATCCATTGCGATTCTCGGAATTCCAGTCGCACTGAATCCCGAACGTGTGTTTCACATTAGTGTAGCTAATCGCACTGGATCGCAGTATGATTCCGTGCCTGACCCTTGGAACCACCGATCATGAAACCAGGTCTATAAACTCATAGAGGGAATATGGAAACCAAGCCAACCAAGTGGCATCTTGTTAGGGTGCATATTAACCGGCAAGGCTATGATAGCCAAGGTCGTCAATGGGGTGTAGATATCCCCTTGTATCATGTCTGGTCTGATGATGGAGTGTATCTTGAGTCTTACGTGAGAGCATTAACACGGGAGCGAGCAAAGCAATCGTTTCCTGGTTATAAATTCTATCGTTGACGCACTTGGTTTTCTCGATTGAACCATTAATCAATCGAGTTTCCCATCGCAAACCAATGTTGAGGTGATGTTATGATTAGAATCGAGTTTGATTGTGCTGCGGAAGTACATGAGTTGTTGAATGTCAATTCAGAGGAAGTGACGGAATTGCGTCGGCGTAACGAATCGTTGAACGATGGCTACACGCGAGCACAAGACGAATTGTACGAGCTTAAGAAGCGTGCAAGCCTCGTTGCGCCTGATGATTGTAATATTGAAACCATGATGAGATGGCTCATCTCTCGCGGCGATACTGCACTTGTGCGCTTGTTCCTTTCAGAAAAGCGTCCCGAAAACAAGATCTCACAGATCAAGTTGCTTCGTGAGATCACTGGTTGTGGTCTCAAAGAAGCCAAAGACTTCGTTGAGGCGACAATCCATTATATCTGATTAAACAAGAGCAGGGATTGACTTTCATGAGTCGGTCCCTGCATCTTTTGTGCCAATAATTTTATGCCGCACGCATTTACCATTCCTCTTATTTTCCAAGGTTTTATTTATTTTTCATTTCAGGTGTTGGCATGTGTGTTGCAAATTACATTTAATATGCCAACCAAGAAATATTATTATAATTACATTTTTACTGTAATTCCATAGTGGTATAGTTTTTGCTACTTCCACTTTACGTGCCAAAATTGACACCTTATTATAGCAAAAAATTTTTGGCTCCCATCGCGGAATAGAATCAACCGAATGATGCAACGAACGATGAACGATAACGAAAGGTTAGAATGATGTACGGTCCCATCGTAGAATGATTCGAAACGAGCAACGTAGCAAACATAGCGAATTACAATGACAATGTAATCGCTTCCCATCGTAGAATGAAGTTGGATAGTTTTCGGAGGACACAATGAACGTAGTCAAGATGGAACTCGTTGGGTCTCGTTGGGTATCAACTATCGTCAAGCCTAATCTAACGGCTGACGCTGCGAAAGCTGAAGCGAAGCGATTGAACGACAAGCGAGATCCAGGATCTCGCAAGACAGAAGCTCAAGCTGTTTCAATGGTGAGCTATGTCGTCAAAAGTTAATTCTTCTCCCAGTTCTTGGGAAGTCACGATATTTGGGTTGTTAGTAACGGCGGGGTTTGCCTTGCTAATAGCCTATTCTTTCGAAGGTTACGTCCGATAACAAGTCGCCCATCGTAGAACAGTTTCAAGGTGATAACATGAAAACGACGTTGAATGGAATGTCACGCTACCTATTGGCTTCTGGCATCTTGACAGCAATCAAGGATGTCAAGGCTCAAGCTGATAAAGCTGCTCTAGATGAAGTGCATCTAGCATTTAATGAAGGTAATGATTGTTACGACAGATGTCGGGCATATCAGAGGTATTCCGAAACTTTCAGTAATGGTTTGGATGAGTACATACCGTGGGCACTGGATTATTGTGCTCATAACGCGATTGAGCTTTCGGTTCAATACGAAGATGGTATGATCTCGAAGGAGCAATTCCTTCATGATTTGGCAAGCTGGCTCTTTGAAAGAGCCGACGATTAACCTAGCCGCCCGCTCCCATCGAGGGATGCGGGCTTTAGGTGATCGAAGCTACTCGGAGGTGTTATCATGAGTTCTAAGATTGAAGGTTTGATTGCAGCGGCTCTTGATGCACATGATGCAGTGCGGCATGTTTCGATTACTTGTGCAAAAGCACAACGCGACTTGGTGAAGGAACAAGACAAGCTGGTTGCCGCAAAAGAAGCGGCACGTCAAGCTGATGAATCGCTTCGCCTTGCACGTCAATCAGATGTATCAGAGGAAGTCACGCATCGTCATGTCGAGATTGCAAGAATGCGTGGCATTCATCTGCAAGTAGGTGAGCCCTTGACTCCCGTTGTAAAGACGCTTATCTTTCCGCAAGCGTCGTTCACGTTTAACTGACCCATCGCAGAATGAAGCGAGAGAGTCATGAACGATGATAGATTAATTACCTATAATCGTCTAATGCAAGCTGATCCAAAGAATGTGATTCGTCTTGCAAAGTCACTCAACCTTCCCATCAATGGAACACATAAGGAAGTGTGTATCAGAATAATGGATGCGAATAGAGCAACCTTCTCAGAGCAAGAAAAGCAAGAGATGATTAGTTTCTGGGAAGGGATGGCAATGAGTGATGCTTTCATTGAAAGTGCATCAAAGGAATTAGACGAACAACTTGCACAAGTGCTACCAGAAGTAAACGGAAAAGTCTAGCAAGTTTCTTTTACTAAACGGGAAGCCTTAACAAGCTCACATCGTAAGCCGCCATCATCGAAACAATAAGGGGTGTAAGTGAATGGAACGTCTTAAACGCAAGCGGGTGATGCCCGCATAGGTTTTATTTAAAAAAGATAGAGTTTGGACCTATTGCCCGTTCTCCCCGAAGGTGGGAGGCGGGCTTTAGGTGTCAGAAGAGGTAGACACATGGAAAAGACAGCACGAACAGAACAACTAGAGCAAGCCGTATTGACAGTTTTCGATAAGTATCCTAATATCGCTTTGCGATTGTCCATGCTTCTTTACATGGTTCCTGCTGAATTAGGAACACTTGATCCTGAAAAGCTCTATTCTATTCAATGTGAGATATACGATTATCTCAAGAACAATAGTGCTACATTCACTATTGATCAAAAGGGTTGTCGCTACTTCGTAACTCGCAAAGTCGTTATTCATGCGAGTGAATGAAAACATGGAAAAGATAGAACAAGCTATAATTTCCGTTTTAGCGGAAAACGATAACAAAGCGGTAGAAAAGGAAGTTTTAGTATTATTGACAATGGTGAAGCTGAATGCACTTTCACTATCATGGCACAATATCTCTTTGCGTGAGCAAGTGGCACAACAATTGCAATCATCACGATTTGCTATTCGTGAGATTTGTGGGCAATTGTACGTTCGAGCGGCATAATCTTTGCAAGCCCTATCTCGTGCTGGTCGCGTGGTAGGGCATTGCTTTTCTCTTATTCCGCGCTGGCACACCTCTTGCAAGATACACTTTCTATGCCAATATTTTTATGACCCTACATATAGGGTTGAATTGATAATGGCATGAGACTTGCAAGATGCACTTTGCGTGCCATGGGAGCGGACGGAATTTCACATATAAGGAAGTAGCTTCCCATCGTGGAATGGTTCAAAGTGAAAGATGCCACAACGGAACGAACACAACGAAAGGGAACGATAACAATTACAGTCTGATTGAAACGAAGTAACCCATCGTAGAATGCAAAGCGCCAAGCAATGAAGCAAGCGCAGCGATGATAACGAATTTCAATCGGAACGGAATTGAATCGCACCCATCGCAAAACGGATTCGGCTGAAGGTTATGAAAGGCACTACAATGACAACCGAGAAAACAGCACGTCGTATGTCTCCCAAAGGTTTCCTTGCCAAGTGCAATAGCAAAGCCGGATTGAGTGTGATGGCTTTCGTTGCAGCGCATAATGAATATCTCACCAAAGGTGAGGTAGCTTATGCAACGGCTCCCATCGTAGAACAACTCATTGAGGGGAATATCATGAATACTCCCGCAATGGACGCAATCAAGAAAGCTGTCATGGAACACATTCTCAAAGTGGATTCCATGTCTTTCGAAGAGAAGCAAGAGAAGGCTGCTGAAAAGGCGAAAGCTGAAGGAAAGCCTACTCGTATCGCGAAAGCGCCCAAACCATTCTCGGCTTGTATTCGAGATGGTGAAGGCAATGTCTTGGTTAATGACGAAGGCAAAGAAGTCAAGGCTACTTTCGACTTGCCGCAAAGAGCAAGTGAATGGTGTGACCGACGACTCTTTGAGCAGACTCCAGATTGTTTTGGGGAAGTATTCCATCGCGGAGTACATTATGAGTTCGTGAATCGTGATGGAGCGATTGGACGAATTCTCAAGGGCAAGAGTGGAGCGGTCATGAAGCATCAAGCCAGTACAGGTTCACTTTCGTTTGGTGCGAAGGTTAAGGAAAGTCACAGCAAGTTTTCACACGGTTGAACGACCCATCGCAAAATGATTCAAGACGAAGATTGAAAGGTAGGCGAGAATGTACATTGTAGGCAATCCCCAATCGAAGAAAGCTGTCAAGGATATGATTGCTGCGGGCAAGAAACTGCGAGTATTCAATCCAGGACCTTTTGGTGAACCGCCAGAGAATGGAACGTGTACGGTTGAAGGTCCACATTTTCCAAAGCCGCACAAGTTCTATGGTACTGTGACGATTAAAGACGGTATCATCGTATCAATCAAGTAGTTAATCGGAAGGCTCCCATCATAGAATGGGAGCTAACCATCAAACAAGTAAGTGTAGCAACGTGTTCATAGGAGAATGATCATGAAAGACTTGAATGAACTGGTAGTGCGTGATAGTTTGGGACGAATTGATGTACTGAATACTTGTGCAGTTCTTGAAGTAGAATTGGTCGCTGCGAAGGGTGCTGAATACGAAACTGAATGCAAGATTGACGCAGCGATCAGTAATGTGTTTGATCGTCACTATGGTGCAACTCTGCCCGTAGAAGCCTTTGCGGCTGAAGCAGCGCAGAACCTGAATGTCCAGCCTGCGGAATATGCGAACACGATCAAGAAGATCAAAGCCTACGTTAAACTTCGCCCATCGACATATACGATTGCAAAGGGCAAGGGCGGCGGCATCTACAGGAATGCAGATCGTCCGACTGAATAAGAACTCTCCTTGGGAGACCTGAGCATGTCAATAAAAGGCTCAACTTGTTTCCCATCGTTGATAATTTAGGTAGTATTATGAATGACAAAGCATATCAAAAAGTGGTTGCAGCTCATATCAAGAAACAAGCCGTTCGTGCCAAGAAGCGACTAGCAGTAACTCGTGATCAGATCCGTACCAAGAAACTACAGGCTCGTAAAGAGAAAGATGAATTAAAAGCGCTTGTACGATTGGAAAGAAAGATGTCTCGCAAGTTAGAAAAGGCTTAACTTGTTTCCCATCGTTGATAATAACAATTCATTGAGGTAAGAACATGAACGCAAGTGTGCATCAACAAGTTGTCTCAACTCGTGCACAGATTCGTGCCTTGAAACGACAGATTCGTAAAGAGAAAGCTGAATTTAAGGCGCTTACACGATTACAACGACAAGAGAAGACATTGCATCTCAAGTTAGCGAATCTACGTGCTCCATCGTATGAGTCTTCAGAGACACGTGGTGAATTTTGGTGAACGCTTAAAGCGTAATCTGAAGGCTTGAAGTCTTATAGGGCTTGGCATCCCTCTTGTGTGAGGCAAGGAAGTTGCCACCTTTACGGTCCCATCGCTGAATATGAAAGTGTGATTGATATGAACATCATCGAACAGTTGGAAGCGAATGATCGTAAACTTGAGCAAGGCAATTGGATACCTGCATGTAACAATACAGAAGTACCATTCATAGCGAGAAGCGGAATGCGATTGTTGTATTGTTGGCAGCCATCAACAGGCAGACATGCCTACTTGAATTGTGAAACAGACATCATTCTTTCGGATGAAGAATCACGAATAGCGTTAGGATATTAAAACTATCCCATCGCAGAATGATACAGAGGTAGGATTATGAATGACACACTAGTCGAACTTTTTGCATGTTACATGTTGGAGTTTCTAGTAGCCAAGAAAGTTATCAGCTCACCTACAAGTCAAGAGATGTGTGACGGGATGGTAGCAATGCTATGCAATGATTTCAAGCAATACTTGAAAAATCATGGAGCGAAACTTGACAATCAATCCATAATTGAACAACCGCCCAAAGTGATTGTGATGTCTCGTGGAAGTCAATTGAGCAACTAAAACCTTCCCATCGTTAAAAGAATAAGAGTAGTAATCATGAAGAAGATTAAGCCCAATCAAACCAGGAAACCTCGTAATCTTGTACACAAGCAGATGATTGAGCGACAAATTGGACAGAATGATGAATCTGATTCTACACGAGAACGTCGAAGTCGTCGTTCGATAGAAGAAAAGAATGATTGGAGGCATGAACTCGACGACGATGATGGATTTAACTACTGATCCTAATTGGCGACCATATTGCCTCATGTGTCAAAGCATGGGGCGAATGGTCAAGACAGAATATGGGTTCAGGTGTCCGTCATGTGGTAATACAATTAAACCAGACATGACACATTATGATCCCATCGCAGAACAACTTGCACAGATAGATGAGAACAAGATCCAATAGCCAGGAAGCAAGACTTCCAAACAACAGGAGAATGTCGATGAAGTTTTCAAGAGGCACCAGTTACAATACCCATGACGTCAGTGTTTCCGTAGGTAAGCGAATCAGTGTGAAGTTTAACGTCCGTAAGCGTTGTGACTTGTTTATGAATGCAGTTCTCCGATATGGAGCTGAAGGTGCAAGTATTACCACAATTACAGATCACATTAACACACGTCTTGGTTGTGCGTATTCAGAATCCGACATGCGTTATGCAGCAAAACGATTGATGAAGGATGGATTCGTGACTTCACCAAAGCGAGACCATTTTGTTGCGACTCCGCGTGCACTTGAGGCTTGGAAGAAAGCCCCGAAGGAATGGATTGGCAAGAAGAAGTAACAAGCGATAAACGAACGTATGGGAGCAATTGATAGATTGGTTGCTCCCATCGTTGAAAGTAAGTTTAACATTATGCAGGAGATGCACAATGGGCATCGCAATCACAGTTACGTTTCCATGTAGTGATGCAGAATGGAACAAGCTCGTAAGTATTCGAGCACTCTTATCTGGGCAAGAGAAACAATCGCCCATCGAAGAATTGAGCGATAATGAATCGCAAGTATTGGGAGCGATTGCATCAGCGGAAGAAGATGATGAGACACCTACGCTTGACTTTCTTGAAGGAATGGGAGTAGCGAAGTTAAGTGGAAGTGCAAGATCGATGATGATCTCATATATGGATGAGCATCCATCAGCAACATGTGCACAGGCAGTAAAAGAGATTATTTCGGAATATCCGAATATTCACAAGCCTGCGTTGCAACAAGCGTTCTATCACTGTCGCATTAAGACAAGTAAAAATTTAGATCGTGTGTATGCTGAAGGATCGTTAAGAAAAGCTGTTAAGCAACACATGATTGCGAATCCTAATCAATGTTGTAATGATGTTGTAGGTGAGATACTTAAGAAGTATCCTTTCGCGAATAAGCATACAGCAACAATCTATTTCTATCAAGTCCACAGTGAGTTCGGAATAGGTGGAATGATTCTGTACACACATCAACAACTTGACATACCTATTGAGCAACAAAATTCATAAATTGAATGTTAATTTCATGTTCTCCTAGAAATGGGAGGACATGATTTTAACCCGCCACAATTTACCTATTACCTCATTTCTCACCAAAGGTGATTTTTTTCATATTTCCGGCACTCATACTTGGGCGTTGGTTTTTATTTTGGGCGTGGCACATCTCTTGCAATATCCATTTTTCATGCCAAACTGACTTTGACCATTCACATATGGCATTGTATGGCGATGTAGAGCGATGGCACAAAGAATGCAAGTAGCAATGAATATGCCAGGGATTTTTTTTTGCTCCTTATATGCGCAACGCGCTCGTACGCATTGCAAGGACTGTGCCAAGATTAATTATGTTGTGATTGTAATTGGAATCCCATCGTTGAAAGTAAAGATCCGATAAGTGTAGCAACGCAGCAACGACAACGAAACGAAAGGGAGCGATTGACGCTCCCATCGTTGAAAAGGAAAAGTAGATAAGCGTAAGATGCAGCGACAAGGGAACGCACGAAGGGAATTTCAATTGGATTGGAATTCTGCTCATAACGGAAAAGGTTCCCATCGCAGAATGATTCGCGCTGATGAGTATGAACGACGCAAGCAAGATAATGAAGCGTTGTTCGATTCTGTTGAGAGAGGAATTGAGGTTCCCATCGCAGAATGGTTTCGATAAGGTTTCGATGACGATGCAAGTCAATATGGTCTGAATGTCTCAGATAATAGGATGGCGGGCATCATCTGACTCATATCATAGGAGATACATCACATGGCAAACGTAGCAATCGTCAACAAGTCGGCTCTGGTTTTCGGAATCCTTGCAGCATACGCAGTTCGCGACGAAGCGGGGCAGATTGATCTGGAGGAAACTTGTGGACAGTTCGCATCTGACCTGATTAAGTTCCAGGCAGAACGTGAGACTGAAACATCGGTAGTGGCAGAAGCAGTGAGCACTGTATTCTCTGCTCACCCTGGAGCCAAGATGAATATGCCTTTCGTTACGGGAGAAGCTCTCAAGGTTCTGAATGTGCAGCCTGAGACTTTCAAGCTCTTGACTGAGCGGGTTCAGACTTACATCCGCGACAACAGTGGGGAGCGGGCTTCAGGCAAGCTCTTTCACATTGGCAAGGGTAAGGGCGGAGGAGTTTTGAGGTGGTCTGATGTTCCCTTGACTGAAAAGGAAAAGGCAGAAGCAGCAGCGCCCGTACCTGAATCTTCCGAGGCTTGATCGAAAGGGATATGGGGCATGAGTCGGAGTCGGACATGCCCCAATGCCCACGAGCAGATTCCCATCGTTGAATGAAGTCCGTGCAATGCGAGACACAAGCTAATCAAGGTTAGCAGCATGGTTCTGTAGCATCCCAAAGTTATAGTTCTGAATGTAGAAGGTCAATCTATCTCATAAGACTCGTACAGAGGTGATGATAGGTTTAGGTAAGGGGCTATCGCAATAGCCCACCTTTTGCCAGCATGGTTCTGTAGCATCCCAAAGTTATAGTTCTGAATGTAGAAGGTCAATCTATCTCATAAGACTCGTACAGAGGTGATGATAGGTTTAGGTAAGAGGCTATCGCAATAGCCCACCTTTTGCCAGCATGGTTCTGTAGCATCCCATAGCTACAATTCTCTATGCAAGGTGATACTTGTGTAGGGAGCCAAGATAGATAAAGCCTGATGCCTGGGTGGGTTGGCTCACAAGGTCATGATTGCCCACACCACAAGTCCCCTTAATAGAAAGGGATTCAAAAGAACGGAACGCTTTTGAACGCAAGCGATTGCGCCGGTAGCTACCAGCTTTAATCTATCTACAATGTTATCCCATCGAGGAGCTAATCATGTGTAATGATATGCCGAAAGATTATGAAGCTTGTGGTGAGTGTGGATATGATCATGAGTATGAATACGAAGAAGCTCATGCGTGGCATGTAGCTAATCCATGTTCGTATTGTGATTACAATCATGAAACGAAGACTCATGAATCAAGTTGTCCGGTTGCCAATATCTACCCAAGTGATGACGTAAGTTTATCACAACACATGACCAAAAGATAATACCTGTTCTGAAGGAGCAGTAAGATGAACCGCAAAGAACTAGCAGCAGATATCATCAGCATCGTTGATCAGAATCATGCGTATGTGTTTGGTGGATATGTTCGGGACATCTATGCCGAAGTTCCATTCACAGACATAGATATTTTCATTAAGAGAGGGTTTGCTGTTATGGAACTAATAAAAGCCATCATGGCAAAAGGTTACATTGTTGAGGTTGCCCAACATGGTAATGATCTTGAGGGTTATGGGATCGTTGACATTCGCAGGCAGAAGTATTGTGTAACACATACTAGTTCTGGTGTGTATGTCAAGATAGATTGTGTCCAGTCTAATGATAAAGCAAACGACAGTCCGTTTCGTCATGGTACGGATGGAGACATTAACTTTCTTAAGTTACATGGTGGTGTTGCAAGTTTAGCTTCATGTATGTGTAATGAAACTTCTTTTGATGAAGTTGTTAAGCATATACAACTGAGGAAATTCGTAGTCGGTGATCAGATGAGTCAGTATCGCATTCGGAAGCTACAGAATAGAGGATACACACCTATAGGTGTTGGATCTTCGTCGTCACAAACTGATAGTTCGTTAAAGTCAATCATAGTTTGTGATAAGTGTAAAGGAACTGGAGTTCTTGACTTTGAGTTCTACACACGAACTTGTGAATGTAAGTTGAGGTAGGCTCCCATCGACGAACGTGCAGGAGATAGAGTCATGAAAACCAAAGAAGAGTACAACGCGATTAACTATCATGGGCACAAGAACACAGCAAAACGAATAACGAACACTAAACGTAGAACGAATAGCAAGAAGGTTATTCGTGATAGTTTGAAGGAATGTTCATAACACGTAAGGACTTAAACTGCTATATGTGCGATTACCTATCAATCATATAGCACCATTGACCCCGGTCTCATAGGAGAAGCCACGTTGATACTCATCATTATGGCTATGCGTTTGCGCAGACAAGTAGATCCCAGATGATGGTCCTTCAGATAACTATAGTAATGTCTGACTGGATTAAGTATTGCTTGGTGTAAGGTAGGTGCAAATCCTACACAGGGGAGCATTTTAGCAAGAGTCACGATTGATTTCCCATCGCGAAACGATGCAAAGGTATAATCATGAAGACACGCAAAGTAAAGATAGAAATAGAAGTAGACATGCCTGATGAAACGTCGGAATTGACAGGTGATCATGTACGTCAATTGTTGATGAGTTCATTATACAAGTCACAAATTGAGTTAGAGGTAGGGACGTACACGGTAGCGAATCCTAACAAGCATTTGGAATATACGCGATTGTTGAATGCGATTGCGAACATGAGTCAAACGAGGATTAAGGTAGGTTAATTATGGTCAATCAAGAATCGGAGAATTTCTTTGATTCGTTGACGGATAATGAGCGAAGTGTATTGATAGATGCGCTTGTGCTTGATGGTTCAATAGATTGGTTAGATTGGGATATGGCAACACCTTCGCCTGAATTCAAAAGGGATTTTTATAAGCGGCTTGAAGATTGGGAGAGGAGTCAATGAAAGCAAGTGAGATTGATCGGCTTCCAACTGAAGGTGATCAAGGGATTAGGAGTCTGTGCAAGTTAGCACAAGAATTAGGATATAAAGATCCTTTTTATCAGCTTCAATTACCAACGGGTGAATGCATTGGAGATTTGTTAGAGATGTTGAGAGACAATCCATGTATGGTTGAAGCCATTCATACTTGTGTGCTTAATAATCCTGACATATTTAATCTCGACGACGAAGAAGAAGACGAAGACGAAGATTGAATAGGTAAAATATATATGAGAGAAGGAAAGAAGTTAAATCAGCAATACGAAAAGAATATGCAAGTTATTCTACAGCTTGCAAAAGAGTGTATGGGTACATATGGGATAGATATAGATACTTTGCAAAGTAAGGCAGCTCTTATAGGGATAGATGAGAGAATGTTAAAACTTTGTTTTAAGTTACTCTTAAATTCCCATGAGATAATGAATAATGGTTTTTGGTATTATTTGCCAAACGACCAAGAGAGTGAATATCATGTTAAATATGATCCTGCGTTTATATCTACAAAGAGAAAGAACATATTAGACATTAATTTGTCTAAACGCAGATGTAAAGCAAAGATCTAACTTACAAACGCACAGGCACAGATTAATTAACTTTTCCACAGATTAATTAACTTTTCCACAGATTAATTAACTTTTCCGCGAGTAGCTCAGTGGTTAGAGCAGCAGTCTTATAAATTGCAAGTCACTGGTTCAATCCCAGTTTCGCGGACAATAACTTAAGTTGTCATCATCGGCTATAACTTAAGCTAGTTGTCATAACCTGATAATAAGGGATGACGAACTTCTGTACTCAATTGCTAGTCTGACGTACAGAGGCTTTAATGACTAGCCAGTTACTCTTGTGCTGATACAGGGCTACCTTCATTCGCAAAGCGTAGCATGAGCAAGAGGGTGCGGATATACGGGTCCATAACTCAAAGGTAGAGTAGAAGGCTTTTAACCTTTTAATGAGAGTTCGATTCTCTCTGGACCCACAATCACATACATACACTTAATAATAAACATAGGTGATTACATGAGGACGCCTAGTAATAGTTCTAAGAACAAGAGGAATTTTCCGGCAGGGTTTACTGAGCGGGAATGGGTGCAAAAGTTTGCCAATCGTATTGAGGAAGTTAAAATTGATTGGCATGATCTTATAGATCGTCGGAAGTACAACCGCATGAATGGACTTGAACAAGAGGCATATGAAGCTGAATTGAAAATGAAGGCAGAAAAGTCTATTTATCGAGCGTATTATGGGGATACATACCAGCAAATTTCCCAAAGTACATATACTTGGGCAAAAGAAGTTTTGTTTAAGGGTAAGTGAACTCAATGAAATTGAATATTCAAAAGCACCTAAATAATTTAAGTACAGATGCAGTAGCGTTTGCATTGATTCATGCGATTACATATGCAGATGGTCCTGAAGGGCGACTAGTTCCTGATGGATTGTTACCTGATAAAGAAGGTAACATGGATGTGCAATTCATTGTGAATGGAGTTGAGTTGCCGTTTGATAAGGTGATGGAATTATTTCGTGATAATTATGATACTGCAATTCAAGCAGAAGCAGTTAAGTTGCTACATGAGAAAGCGTCTCATATGATGGATGTGTTGGAAGAGATGAAGAGTGAATTGGAAACTAAAGCAACTGAATTGTTTCCAGGCATTTACATACGGAGAGATAGATTTTAGGGATTTAGAACAATGGTAAAGCATTATGGTATACTAATGCAAGTCCGCCGCGTGAAAGCGGAAATGGGGGTTCGATTCCTCCAATCCCTACCAAGCCCTATTCAGCCAGGTTTAGACCGTTGACAGAACGGGGCGAAGTTTTTCCCATCGCAGAAAGATGTGTAAGGATAAAGGATAATAATCATGAATGCGTCGCACATTTATTTTCTAGAATATAATGCTCCGAACATAAATGATATTAACTATAACTACGCTTATGCGACGATTATAGTTACAGCTAAAATTGATTATGAATTTGCTCGCAAGTATAAGCAAACACCATTTTTCTCAATTACTGGACAAGTTCTAAATGGATATGGAACATGTTTAGCATGTGGTTGTGTTCACGATTATATGCTTGAAGCTATTGCTGAAAAGAAGCAAGAAGGCAATCTTGCTGAGCTTATTCCTGAATTAATAAAATGGCATCTGTTTAATATAAACGGTGAACCATCGTATTATATTGAAAATGCAATGTTTTGGTTTGAAGAAAGAAACTGGCATAATTTTGAAACAACCATTGTAATGGGGGCATCGCCTTTGGATGCAGACATGATGGATGTATATCGTACAATGGAACCTGAAGAAGTAATTGCGTGGTTAGAAGCACGTAAGCCACATTTACATGCAGCTTTCTTCAAAGCTATGGATAAAGCTAATCTCTTGGTCAAAACAATTTTGGAGAATGAGTAAATGGAAGATATTATTTCTTTGAAAGAGTTGGCACAGAAGGCAATAGACGTACAAGATGCATGTAATCTATCTGGAGTATTACATACATTTGACAAAGTAATTAGTATGTTGTGGAAACATGCACGTCTTCAGAATGAAGGAACTGATTGGGTAAACCAACATGCAATTGTGATTGTGTTTTTGGATAAGCTAAATTCATTGGCAGGAATTCAAAAATTCGATTGTGATAAAGTCAGAGATGCTTTCATAACAGTTTATGCATTAGCGAAATAGCAGGGGAACACTCGCTTGTTCCCATCGTGAGACAAGGCAGGTGCAATCATGGCAGAATGGATTGTATTGGAATACATGAATAGTCCTGGTCTTCGTTTCTATACCAGAGATATGGTAATCAATCCAAAGTTCTTTAAGAAAGTAGGAGAAACAGATACACGAGAAGAAGCAGTAGAATTGTGTTGGAAGGACAACTTCAATCCATTAAAACCAGAATAATTGTTAAATCTCAATCTCATAACAGAAGGTTAATATCATGTGTAACGATTCATATGAGGAAGGTCGTTGTTCTCATTGTGGATGGATATTCGATGAGGAAGACAGTCGTTGTTCTCATTGTGGATGGATATTCGATGAGGAAGACAATTGCAATTGTCCACCTGAAGGATACATGAATCCTGGAAGTGAAGCATTTTTATATGTGAATGCATATGAGGTTTCACGTTCTTATGGTGGACCAGAAGAAGGCGGGTGGTGGTTTGATGTATTCAATCCACTTGCAAGTATTCCAGTATTAGCAGATGTAGTTGAAGGACATGATAATAGTTGTTATACGTGTTATTGTGCGCGAGAGTACGCGATTGAAGTTGGAGAAGGATTGAAGCCGCATTTTTGCAAATGGAGTTATCAGATTATTGCAAAGGATGAAGCTCAAGTAGAGATGTTCAAGAAGCATCTTGAGGAGTGTTATGGTAAGTTGCGAGAAGGATCAATCTATTCAGTTCTTGGTGGAACAGATATTCAGATATGTGTAGAGAAGCATCCTGCTGAGAAATATCCTCTGCAAAAACCTCATTATGAATAAGGAATGTTGAAATGGAAACTTATACGAAATACATAGTTACAGGTATTACTGTGTGTGGTTCCAGATTCAAACTTTCATATGGAAGTAATGAATCTAAATGGGCTTTCAGTATCAACCTTCACAAAGGTTCTGTTTGGGGACAATTGCCCAATGGAAAGAGAAAGCTGCTCAAGAGAGTATCTAATTAAGAAAGGCAGTTATGCTTCTCTATGTAGATGATAATCAACAGGATTTGATTCAACGGATTCAATCATTGATTAACAACTTGCCTGAACCCATGAAAGCAATTATAACATCTCTTGAAGATAGGCTCATGCAAG
>DAONDQ010000058.1:0-17546 GCA_035402645.1 Candidatus Cloacimonadota bacterium
AGAGCATTGACCATTGTATGGGATTCATTCCCATGCCCGGGATGGACCACCATACCTGCAGGTTTGTTGATCACAGCAAGATATTCATCCTCATAGACAATATCGAGCGGGATGTTCTCAGGTTCGAGCAAACTCGTCCTGGCTTCAGGGAAATCAATGGTGATGAGGTCATCGGGATTCATCAGATAACTTTTCTTCACCGCCTTGCCATTCACCACGATCCGCCCTTCGTCCAGTAACCTGTGAATCTGCATGCGGGAATGGAATTCCTTCAACCCTAAAGAAAACAGGTATTTATCAATGCGCTCCGAAATACTCAAATCATAACGAATATCCACTATCGATCCCGAACTTCCAATACTTTTTCATAACCGGGCAAACGATACATGGCTAAGATTGCACCAATCGGCTCTCCTGCTTCATCGCGCACTACGTAACTCTTTACGGTGACAGGATGATTCATGGATTCTAATTCTATCTTCATGTCCTTGCCCTTTGAGCCTGATCTCAATATTTGAATGATATATGGTTTGATATTACCCTCGATGGCGGGCGAGAATATATCATCGTAGAAGTTCATACTTCTCTGGAATTCAGGGAAATTATCCTTGATCAGGTCATTTGTGAAGATCACGTCCCCTGATTCGGAAACGATCATGAATCCTGTGCAGGAAAGATTCAAAAGACCCAAGATACGGTTATGATGTTCTGTTATCTTTTCTGCTTTCAATTGATCGAATTTCACAACCACCTGTAGCATCTTTTGAATGGCTTTTACAAAATCAAGGAATTCCTTGTCCTGGTCGAATTTCTTCATATCGATCTCAGGATAATAATTTCCTTCCGTAATTTCCCTCAGCAAACGGTGAATCTCACTGAGTTTTCGATGCAGCATCAACGGAAAATAGAAGAAAAGTACCACAGCAAGCAGGAAGAAAACAAATACGGAAATATATTCGATATTCTGAATATCGGATTTGATTTGATAGATGTCATTCGTGCTCTGAGTCTCGGATATTACCAAAGCAGCATTCACGATCACAAACAGCATGAATAATGCCAGGAAAACACGCAGACGGGCAATAAAGGAATCTTTCCACATAGTTCAATCCCTTTCCTTGGATGTATCGTTGATCAACTGATTTATCTTCGCCTGTGGACCCAAGAGAATGAGAACATCTCCCTCATTCACGATATCACTTGCACCAGGCATATCATTCATCTTCCTCTCGATCACGTTCTTTCCTTCTTCCGTAACGGCAAGTTTATTATATTTAATGGCAATGACATTGATGCCCCTGGTCATCGGTAATGACAATTCCTGGAGCGTCTTGCCGATGAAGCTTCTCGGTGCGACCATCTCCAGCATGATATGCCCGGATGATAGATTCACATATTCGAGGATATTTCTCGATAAGAGGGTCTTGGCAAGCTGGACACCCACCATTTCCTCAGGGAAAAGGATATTCTGCACACCTATCATTTCCAGGATTCGTCCATGCAGATGAGTCTCCACCTTCGCATATATCTTGCCCACACCAATCTTTTTCAGCAGGGCACTGGTCAGGATACTCTCCTGGATATTGCTTCCCAAAGCGAGGATCACCGCATCCATGTTCTCCAAGCCCAATTGCTTCAATGAATATTCATCGGTTGAATCCATTGTGACAGCGGCAGTGACCCTGTCCTTCAGTTCATCAACAACCTTTTCATCTTTATCGATGACAAGCACTTCCGCTCCATTCTCAAAGAGCGTTATTGCTACTGTTGCACCGAATTTTCCCAAACCTATCACTGCAAAATTACTCATATTTGCACCTCGATTTCTTGGATGTATTATCCAATACCAATCTTTTCCTCAGTGTATTCCAGATGGAACATGCGCTTGCGTTGCGCCAAAGCATATATCAAAGTCAAAGGTCCGATACGACCTATATACATCAGGATCACGATAATCGTTTTAGCTGCCGTTGAAAGGCTTCCTGTGATTCCCATCGATAATCCTACGGTTCCAAATGCGGATAATGACTCAAACACGATCTTCACGAATGGGAAAGGCTCTATCAGCATCAGGATGAAGATACAGGATACAATGAAAATAAGGGATATGGCAATCAGGCTCAGCACGTTCTTGATACTCTGCTCCGATATCTTCTTCCTGAACACTGTCACATCACGACTTCCCCGTATCATCGAAAACATGGTGAGCATCAAAACTGCAAAAGTGGTTGTCTTGATACCACCACCCGTGGAACCCGGTGAAGCACCAATATACATCAATATGATCGAAACCAAAGCTGAGGCATTCGTCAGTTGTGTTTGATCAATTGTATTGAATCCGGCAGTTCTGCACGTTACAGACTGAAAATAAGAACTGAGCATTCTATCCTTGAAACTGAAACCTGCCATCACAGTGTTATACTCTGAAATGAAGAATAATATCGCACCACCTATGATCAGGAACAGGGTCGTCAGCAGTACCATCTTTGTATGCAGACCCAGTCTGCCGAAGGATATCTTTCTCACCATCGTGGTTCTCAGGTCCATCAGGACTGTAAAACCGATACCACCAGTAATGATCAATAAGGTAATGACAAGATTCACATTCCAGTTTCCCCTGAACTGCATCAGGTTATCCGACCATAAACCGAAGCCGGCATTACAGAAAGCCGAGATCGAATGAAAGATGGAATAATAGATTGCCTGCAAGCTTGTATGCGTGTAATTCCTGAATGTGAAAAAGAGGAGTATGGCTCCAACAATTTCAATCATGAAAGTCAGCAGTACGATATTCTTCACAAGCTTCAACATATCAACCCTGGATTCTTCACCTACCACATTCAACATCAGATGTTCCACACCAACGGACATCCGCTGCCCGATGATAATGGCAAAAGCAGTTGATATGGTCATGATTCCCAGTCCACCCACCTGGATCAGGAAGAGAATGATCAACTGACCGAAAAATGAGTAGTGTGCTCCGGTATCCACGACCGTCAATCCCGTCACGCATACGGCTGATGTTGCCGTAAACAATGAATCGATGAAGTTCGTGACCTGTCCTCTTGCTGAAGCAGAAGGCAGCATCAGTAACACGGTGCCGAAGAGAATGGTCAGCAAGAAACTCAGCATCAGGGTCACAGCAGGATTTTGTGTCAGTTTCTTGTAAATATTCCCTTCATAGGCATTTACGACAAAATTCCGCAGAAGAATAAATGACTGTCTGAACAGCAGTATCATCAGGAAGATATTCGGTCCAACCGTCCTCGAAACGACTCCCAGGAGCAGGATGGCGAAATTGATTACAAAATCTACGGGCTTCCGGTAATGGGGTCTCTTGCTCCAGTAGGAATGAAAGACATAGATTGAATAAAAACCGATTAGAAAAAGGGAGTAATCAGATATGACCCTCGTGTTGGGAATATACAGCACGACAATCGACGAAAAGAACAGGATCAGGAAATTGAATAAGGCAAATATGTTGAGCAGAATCTTAATGATCTTGTTCAGAGTCTCATGCAGGTCATTGATGAATCTGATGCTACCCATATATCCTTTACAGGTATTTCATGATCTCTTGGTCAACAGCATCGATGCTCTGATTTGCATTGATGCGTGTCAGAATACCCAATTCCTCGAAATAGGATGACAACACATCGGTCTCTTCATGGAACTTGGCAATGCGTATGGCAATCGCTTCCGGAGTATCATCACTGCGGATGATGACCTCTCCCCCGCATTTATCGCATACACCATCCACCTTCGGCTTCAGGGTATGGATATTATAGTTGGCTCCGCACACCTTGCAGACACGACGGCTTCCAATACGTCTTATTGCCATTTCATCCGACAATTCCAGATAGAATACATGGTCGATCTTATATTGCTTCATCAGGTATTCAGCTTGGGCGACTGTACGGGGAAAACCATCCAGTATGAAACCGTTTGGACTGTTCTCCAGTTCCGATGCCACAATTTCAAACACCAGTTCATCCGGCACGAGATTGCCTTTATCGATGAAAACCTGAGCCTTCTTGCCCAGCTCTGTCTGCATTTTCAAATGGTGACGGAATATCTCACCCGTCGTGATATGCTTCAGATTGAATCTCTCACAAAGAAGCGCAGCCTGTGTGCCTTTTCCGCTTCCCTGTACGCCCATGATGATCATATTCATAATTTCATCCTTTATTTTATTCATTACTAAATTCACAAAAAGTCATTATAAAAGGTTGAATAGAATAGTCAAGTTTTGGGTTTGTTCTCTCTTATACCCCCCTCCCCGAGGGGGGATCAAGGGGGGTTGTTCTGTTCATAAACCACGAAACACGCTAAAGACACGAAACAATAGAAAAAAACCAAACACACGAAATGTTCTTTAACGCGATTGAGTCCTTCTCTTTGGATAAAGAGAAGGTGGCACTTCCCCCCTTCCCAAGGGGGGATTAAGGGAGGTCTTTCACCGGATGAGTTTGATGTAGGGGTCCGCGTCAGCAGACCCATGTGGCGTAAGATTCCAATCTTACGATATTATGTAACGCAGGTTTTCCAACCTGTTAATGGTTTTCCAACCTGTTATTGGAGTGGGTTTTCATACCCACGAATCACTACCTCATCAACCTCGAAGAGGTGACATATCATAGCCTAAGGTAGAGTGCAACGGAACCTCAGGACAAGATGCCACCAATGAAAATTCAAGCCCTGTAAGGGCGACCATTCCGGTCGCCCCTACAAACTCAGCAGGAACGGAGTCCTGCTCTACAATTTGCTCGATAGATTACTTCCTTCCTGAATATTCGTCAGCAATCCTGCTTCCATGGCTTCAGCTACTGTCCGTATGGGATATTCATTGTTCAGGATATCATCAAGAGTGAGTGTTGCGAGATTAATATCCGGAATTTTCCTCTTCAGGGCATACATCATTTTTACGAAATAGGCATAACTGTTTGCAGGCAGCTTCACAGACAGGTCTGTATAGCTACTCATGAGAGTTGCATAGGTTTTCAAGTCATGCTTATATTCTATTGCGACATTTTGAAAGAGTTGCCCCAGGTTTCTCCCGGCATTACCGATTTTATGATTCTGCCCGGAAGCGGTAAAGGACGGATATTTACGTGTAATGTAAAGTGCACCGTCATTATATCTGCAATACACCAATCCCTCGGATTTGAATTTACCGTGGAAAGCTTTTACTGCATGTCGGAATTTCGCTTTCATTATTTCCTCTTGTTGATCATTCACCTAAATAATATGGTTGTCTTGATTCATGCCCTATCAGACCTCATGGAATATCCTTAGGAATACCAATCCTTTTCCAATCGGATTCCAATCCCATACCAATCTCTTTCCAAGCCCTCGAGATTGGAATGCCATAGGAATTGCATTGCTTAACCATTGGATAACCATGGAAATGTCTATGGATACGCTTTGGCTAAACTAAGGTTGTGAGTGTAAATTGTACAGTTCTGCATTTGTTGTGCATTACCTCCGATGTTTTCCTCGTTTCACGCGATTATCAGATATTTCCCAAAATCTCATCTAATAACCGAACAATGTTCTCCCATTTGCTCCCTTAAATTCTTATTATAGTTTGAGATTTGTAACAATGGGGAATTGTGGCAAGTGAAAAATTGATAACTCTTCGAATATTAAAGTGCAAATATAGAAAAGGAGTATTAGTACTAAATTAATATTCGTTGACATAATTATTATTTTTTCTATTATTAAGTAATTAGGAGAGGCGATAATGATACAAGAAAATGATCAAAGGTTACGTTACTATGGTGGACACTATGATTGCATGAAGCAAAGACAATTATTACTTAATTTAAATGACATTTATAGTAATCATCTTAGAAAACGTTCATATAATCTAGACCCATTAGCAAGTTTGATCCAAATTTATAATGCTCGTTTAAAACTTGATATGTTGCTTACTGGTAAAATAATCATTACAGACGCTCAATTAATGGATGGTACATTTTGGCTATCTTTAGCAAAGCACTCTTTACAAGCTTCAGATTTCGTTAAATTTCTTGGATCTTTTTCTCCTGAGACATTACCTATTGAGATAAAAATAAGATGTAATAATCTAGAAGAGAGTTACAGGGATTTTGTACTTCGGGGAGGTTTCTTTAGTTTATACTTAACTGATAGTAAAATTGCTCAAGTTCAGAATGCATTTCTTTCTTGCAAAGAAGATTTATTAAAAAGAAAAAAATCCTCGATTGATTCATGGTTCAAAATAATCAAAGCAAATTTAGATAATGATGTACAATCTGAATTTGAAGAGCATAGACAGTTTGTAAATTTTCTAATAAAATCCATACCCGATAATATATGCTCACCATATAATCCCGATACATATATGCGATATGTTAAGAAAGTCAAAAATGATGTTAAATTGGAAGACTGGTTAACTAAAGATCATATTCATGTAGGTATTAAAGAACTAGTAAATACAATCAACAACCAACTAGATCCTAAAAATAACTTGAGTCCAGATAGAAAAGTAACATTTAATAAGATTTCAGAAATTAAGCAGAAATACCCAAACGATGCCGTTTTAATACATCAATGCAACGAACTATTTAATGCCATGTCATATATCTATAATCATGCAATAGCCCTCCAGCATAAATGCGGTGCTATCGATGAAGGTGTGATGCATATTAAAAAAGATTCAAAAGACAGAATGGATTATATTGGGTTAGATTTAGGAATATTACCCGAGAATATCAAATATTTTGGTAATTTACCTTGGGATTTGTTTTTTTCACAATTTTATCATCCTATCGATATTAAAAGTCTACGATCGAAGTGGTTCCAGAATATAGGTAATAAAAATTCTACAGAAAGAATAGATACACAAATACTTAATGATTACGTTAAAGCAATTTTGAAATATAAGTCTCCTTTAGAACATACAACCACAAGGTTAACTTCGGCAATCGTAACATTAATGATTGAAGGTACATTGTTTTTAGCCGGTGGCTCTGACATTAATCTATTTCATTCAAATAGTCTTAGTTTTATTCAATTAGCAACAAGTGCTATACCAATAATCATAGAGTTAGGAATTTTAAATGAGAACAAACAACTTTCAACAAATTTAGTAAATATTGGTTTATCGAATATCACAAATATTAGAGAAGCTGCTACACCTATATTTGATGAGTTATAATGAATAATCAAGTATTTATTGCGTCGTAAACTTCCTATATCATAAAAGATATGATTAATGAATACGTCCAAATGGGCGTCTCTTTTCTTCATCAGTATTGAAAATTCAGCGGACGCTGAAAGCCTTCGCGTATGAGAATGCGCGAATGAAGCATGTTTGAGCGAAGCGAGTTTGCGTAAATGAGGGTGTTCGAATAGCGATTGGCTCAATTTTCACAGCCGAGAGCTTTCTTGCTTCTTCTTTCGCGGAGAAAGAATGAACATGCAGATCGAATCCTGGATTCCCGCCACTTCGTCTGGCTCAGTACAACGCTTCGCGAGAATGACCAATGCGAACAAAGAGGTTCAAATAATCAATTTGGTAATTCTTCCACTACAAAAGAGAGGGGGGTTCAGCAGGATCGAAGTCCTGCGCTACTATCAATCGTAAGATTGGAATCTTACGCCACACGGGTCTGCTGACGCGGACCCCTACATTAAACTCATCCTACTGGACCTTTTCATAATGTGATTAAGGAAATAGTCGTTTCAATAGTCTCCTTCCAGGAAGTAAAGTTGACTCTCTACTTCCGTATCTTCCCCTTATGTGTATTTCCTAATGGCAATACTCCATCCTCGCTTTCCCAGATTGAAAGTACTTGCTTGGGTGTGAGTGTAACATTATAGAATCCAATTTCATCCATCAAGCCTTTGAAATATTCCCAACTCCCATCGTGATGCATCCTGCCAATATTTAGTTCCTGGTCAGAATCATATATGGATGCTGAAGTTTTCACATGGTTCGATGCCACAAGCCGGCTATCGTAATAAATCCGCAATTTACTCCCATCGTATGTAACACATATCAGGTGCCAACGTCCAATTGTCTCAAAAGTGGAATCAGTAACCACCTCCACCCATTGTTTATTTTCCAAAAGAATTCCAGCGTGTATATGATCCTGAAATAGCCACAGCCCATAACTGGGTTTGTTTCTGTATGTAGAATCACCTGGAATAGATTCTTTCCACAAGAAAGGAAAATATCCTTCAGCATTGGATTTCCAATTGCCCCATATTACCCATGAGAACTGTTCCGGCATGTCTAAGCTTTGTTTATCAGTAAAAGTAATATATGAATTATGAGTATTGAATGATGCAGAGTTGTTTAATGAAGGCATTTGAAAGCGAATATTATTCATAACTCCATCATTATGGTTTGGAGATGAATCCTTAGCCGAGTAGTTTTCAAAACTCCAATGGGCAATATTGCCAATGCCACCATCGAAAGGCATATGCTTGGGTTTGGTGCTCATGGCATTAGCAGAAAAACAGAATGTGAAAATTAAAAGTAATATGAATATTCGCTTCATGGGTGCTCCTGGATGGTGGTTAGTGTTTACCCCTCACAAGGAGAATTTTTTCAGCGGGATCCCCGATCAGGTCGGGGATCCTGCTCTACATTCAATCGTAAGATTGGAATCTTACGCCACACGGATCTGCTGACGCCGACCCCTACATAAAACTCATCCGGCACTACGTGCCACCTTATCTGTTATCACCCTTCAAATAGAGAATTTTTGAAGTATAAATTGAGTCATTGTTCCCAAAAACTTTTACAATATATATACCATTGCTGATGTTTGCTAAACTACTATTATAAAAGTTCAGTGTAAATGAACTTGATTTTATATTCTTCCCAGAGTATACTAATCTGCCTCTAATGTTATAAATTCTAACTTCATGAATCGTATTTGTTTGTTTTCCTGATAATTGTATTTTAAAATAGTGTGAAAAAGGGTTTGGATAACATAAAATTCCTGATTTCAAATTCGTTATTACCGGATCATTTATTGAAACGTAATTCTGTGAAAGTATTGTGCCATAGTTTACAATTTCATTAGGTGATAGATCATCAGAATAAACAAAAAATTCCGGAAAACCATCCTGGTTCATATCCCCAAGAAAATATCCCTTTCCGTAATTTGTCATATCCTGATCGCCGGAAAAAATATAATCACAATCAAGATTCAATACAGGGTTATTTTGTTCAAAAACTGTAAAATAACCATTCCCCGGTCCTGTAGGACTTAACCTGTAACGCTCAAAAAACAAATCTGAAAATTGATCCCCATCGAAATCGCAATATGACATTGGTGAACCATCATAATAATTTAAAAAGGGAAATACTGTGGTAGACAATGTGCTAAAAGTAGACGCCCCATAGATAATCCCTATCGTAGATGCTGAATCTGCATAATATATTCCTAAAATGTCTTCATAACCATCGCCATTTATATCGCCATCCGCAAGATACTTCGAAGCTGCGCCATGCTGATATGTTTGAACCACCGTCTCAAAAACTGGAACATTATTTAAAGTCGGACCTCCTGCATAAATATCCAGAAAACACTCGACGTTCGTGGAATTATAATTTGTTGTTCTAGTTAGAATAATATCATCATAACCATCGCCATTAATATCACCAGCAGTTAATTTATTCCCAAGTTCTTCCCTCACTTCTGTTCCAACAAGATGTAAAGCACAACTGGTACTAAATTCGGAACCACCCAGAAACACAAAGACATTCCCTGAAAAAACTGATTCAATACCTTTCCCATAGACAAGTAGGTCGTCAAAACCATCTCCATTTACATCACAACCTGATACTACTCTATATCCAAAATTCAATCCCCAACTATCATCTACATAATTACTTCCATATAGGACAACATCAGGTTCATTTGAAAGTACTGAACCACCAAAATAAATGGAAACCGCACCTGATTGTATCTCCCCATAATAATAACTTCCCACCACCAGATCATTAACACCATCTCCATTCAAATCTCCTGCATATGTAAAACTATCCCCGAATAGACCCCAATTTTGCTGCGTTGATTCTAATAACTGGTCAGGTTGTGCCAAACTATCGGGAATTGAATGATATATGAAAAGCTTTCGATCATAAGATGCAGTTGAAGTATCATTTGAGCATGCTAATACCAAATCAGGTATTCCATCACCATTGATATCTCCACCTGATTGGACGTTCGGTACAAAACGATTCCCCCAAGGACAGTGAAAACGTACGATTTGTTGCATTGCAGTTTGAGCAGATAATGATATAGGAATTCCTAGAAGTACGATGATGATAAATATATGAATATTGTATTTCATTTTATCAGTTAAAACAAGGTAACTTATGATTTACAAAAAGATCAATAAGCTCAATTGAAATTCATTAGATACTTGTATCAAAGAAATATGCAAATAAGAATTTAAAATCATCATCCCTCCTATTAGTTATAATTTTTATTCTTAATTATATTCTATTTTAATTATTAGTTATTATTGATAACTGGTCAAGTAATATTTATGTAGTTTCATTATCTACAAATGTATTATATTGTGAAACAAGCGCTTTTGAATCTTGTAACATGTGGTAAGTTGAAAAAATGTAATTTTCGTCTAAACAAGAATGACAGATAATAAGAAGGTAGTAGCCGTTAGGTGCTATGTACCAGTTACCAGGTAAAACTGTGAGATACGTATCGAAATGCGCAGAATCACTCGGGGAACGTATTTATCAACAAGGTGAGATATTTCAGCAGGATCCCCGATCAGGTCGGGGATGACATGAGTCCTGCTCTACATTCAATCGTAAGATTGGAATCTTACGCCACACAAATTCGTAAGATTGGAATCTTACGCCACACGGGTCTGCTGACGCGGACCCCTACATCAAACTCATCCGGCACAAGACCTCCCTTAATCCCCCCTTCCCAAGGGGGGAAGTGCCACACTTCCCTTTATCCAAAGGGAAGGATTTCATCGTATTAAAAAAACATTTCGTGTGTTTAGGTTATTTCTTTTGTTTCGTGTATTTCGCGTGTTTCGTGGTTTATTAACTATCTGCGTTTGAGTTTATTGGAAACAAATTCCAGTGCCTGTTTGCGTTCCCAGCCATCGAGCCCGAGACGGAAATAGACCAGAAGATAGACGATTCCGATGAGAATGGAGTAGATGACGATCTTCAACAGGTTGTTTGGATAGGAGATATACTGCAACAGCACGGCAAAGGCAAAGATGATGAGTCCGACGATGAGATTACGCCAGACAGATATCTTGAAATACTCCCCTATCGTTATCTTACAAAACTTACAGGCAACAGGGATATTGAAAAAGGCAGCAAGAATCATGTTGGGTATGAGAGTCCCAACGGCAACACCGATGATGTTGGCGTTTGGAATATGGATACCGAAGTACTTCAGGTAACTGTCAATATGATATAGCAGGAATATACTCATTCCCAGATTGAGTGCACATTCGAGGAGGGCAATATAGGTCAGCCGCTTCTGTTCATTTGCCATGATGAGGATATAAACTGAACTGCTTCGGAATGCCAGAAGCGTGTACATGGATAGCAGCAAGACGATGGCGCAGATGGTGCCTGATTGATCATTCAGATTCAACCAGATCTGGAGCAGAGGCTTCACATATACCAGCAGCGGAATGATCATGACCGTGGAGATCATGCCCATCAGTCGATTGGACTGAATCATGATCTCACCCATCTTTTCATGCTTACCAGCAGCAAAAAGGGTAGCCGCAATGGGACTGAGATTATCGAGGAATTGGGCAGCGAACTGCCTGTATGTTTCCGCCAATCGTGATGCAATCTGATATACAGCCACCAAAGCCACACTGGCAAAGACAGAGATCACAAGTTGGTCTGTTCTGAAAATGATGAGGTTGGTAAATGTAATGAGGTAGGCGTAAATGGAAAAACTCATCACTTTTTTGATCATCTTTCTGTCATAATATTGAATTTTTATGGTAAATTTCGGTAGCTTTTTGTGAACGATGAAAACCATCATGAGGTTTCCTCCAAGATTAGTGACCATCGTTGCAATGGTCAAGCCAATAAGATTGTAGTGATATCTCATGGCTAAATAGACCATTACGAAATTCAGCACCATGAAGGATGCCTGGATGATATTCCTAACGTGAAGTTCCTGCAAGCCATGGAGGATTTCCGTATAAAAACCATACGGGAACACCACGGCAGTACCGATACCGAACATAATGAATACGATGCGGTAATATTCGATGTGTGTGAGTTTGAATTGAAGCAAGTGCTGAAGGTTGTTGCCCAAGAGGAAGGCAAGCCCGAAAACCACTACAGCAAGGAATACATAGTTGAAGAATATCGTGCTGACAAGCTTGTTGTAATGTTCCCAATCTTCTGTCACCTTGGTCTCGCTGGTATATTTCTGGACGGCAGTGCCGAAGCCGAAGTCGAAAAGCAATGAATAGCCGAAGATCGACCACATGACTGCCCATAATCCATATTCTTCCCTGCTGAGACCGAGGAAGATGATTCGGGTCATGAAGATGGTGATGAAAAGTCCCAACAACATCCTTCCATAATTGGAAAGAGTATTGACCATCATGCGTTTGCGCAGACCGAGGTTGGTATTATCCGACACGCTTCAATTCCATTAGGATATGCTTATTTCTGATCAGCGTAATAGAGTTGGAACATCACTTTCCTGTTGCTTCTGGATTCAGCGCTATCCCTGCCCATGGCAGTCTGCATTGTACCGGAAGTACCATATACATGGAGACGTGTCGCATCGATGCCGCTATCCACCATATAATTGAAAACGGACTTTGCCCTGCTAAGTGAGAGTGTGTTTGAATCTTCCTTGGGGTCTGTATATCCATAAATATCAATCATAATATCGGGTTTATCCATCATCATTTTGACAAAATTATCAATCTTACTGAAATCGAGAGGCTTGACCTCATTATATTCAAAATAGACAACCGGCGGGACAATCACTTTCTCTTCGACTCTCGTCTGTTGTACAAAAACGGTATCAACCTTCGTGACGGTCACGACAGTCTTTGCCTGTTCCGATGCATCTGCCGGCTGTGCTGCCACAGTCTGCTGCTTTGGTCTTTGCGTCATGATGATCGTCATCTTCCTTGGAACTGGTGGAATGCTCAGGTAAATATTCTGGGTAAACTGGTTCGGAAAAAGCGGTACTGCCTTGATATTGACCAGTTTATTCGGACCGTATTCAAGTTTGGTCTTGAAAGGAGTCTTTCCAATCTGCTTATCGTTGATGTAGATCATCGCCTTGGTGGGTTTTGAGCAAATCTTGATATGTTGTTTGATGGTTCCCTTATGCAGATCTACTGACTTCCTGCAGACTGTGCAACCGCACAGGCTTAGTATCATGATCAGGAACAAAATAAAAATCTTAGTGCTTTTCATAACCGACCTCTTTTATCAGTATTTCTTCAACTTGTTTTAAAACAATCTGATTATCGTATTTCGTCTTCACCAACTCAATCGCTTTTTGACCTATGACGTCTCGCTTATCCGGATTATCGTGAACAAACTTGATTACATTTGCCAGGGATTGAATGTCGCCCGGTTCGAACAGGTAACCATCTACGCCGTGATGAATGATCTCGGCAGGTCCATAATGATTGGAGGCAATCACAACCAATCCTTCAATCATCGCCTCGAGGATCACACGACCGAATGCCTCACGGGCAAGAGTGGGCATGAGCAGTACGTCATATTTCGGATATTCCGGCTGGATCGGATCTATTCTGCCGTGGAATGTAACTTCTTTTGTCAGTTCGAAACGATCAACGAGTGTATGGCAGAATTCACCATAAGGCTGTTCTTCCGTACCATAGATATCAAACTTGAATTCAAAATCAGGTCTCAAATCACGCAAGACCGCGAAGGCTCGCAGGCAAAGGTCGAGACCTTTCAGGGGTTCGATTCTGCCGGTGAACATGTAGCGAACGACAGAATTCTTCACCTTCACGCTGGGAGCGGGTAAATCGATGCCGCGTGGAACAATATAGATCTTATTCGTTTTATACAGTTCCTTCATATCCTTGATCATCCATCTCGTACTGAGCATGACAGGATTGAAATCCAGTTTCCCCCCAATTGTGAAGGGGAATACAGATTTGAAAGAACGCTTGAACTTTGCAGACATGCCAGGCTGAAAATAGGCACCCAACCATATATCGCCGATATCAAAGAACCATTTGCATTTCAATTTCTTTGCTGCATAGACCGGAGCAAGAGAGAGGGACTTCAGACTCCAGAAATAGACCAGGTCGGGTTTTACTTCTTTGATCGCTTGCTTGACCATACTGTAGTTGAAGTTCTCCACCCTTGTTTTCTGTAAATAATCACGACCTTCATAATCAATGTACTTCAAGATTCTCAAAGGTTTGTATTCGGGGATACCCCAATAAGTATCATCAGGGGCTTCCACACCATAGGTACCTGTCAGGATAAAGACCTCGTGTCCTTTCGTATGCAGGTAACGGCACATTTCCTCGCAGCAGATCTCATAACCGCCTTGGAAATAGGGAGGGTAGTAGTTTGTAATGACGAGAAACTTCATATGCTGAATTCCTTTTATCCCGGTTACTGCCCCACCTGGAATCTTCTCAGGAAGGGTAGATAATCGGTGAAGTGCTTATCGGGCATGATGTCCCAGCCGAGGACACTTTTCAGCATATAGATGAGGGCAATAACGGCAATGACAAAAATGATCGTCATCAGAAGATAAGTGAAGAATTTTGCAGCAAAAACGAGGTTTCTATCGTTGTCGTTCGTGGAGGTTGCACGGAAGTCCTTTCTAATATCACGTCCGATCATAAAAATGCAATACCACTTCTTGATGAACCAGAAGGAAAAGCGAAGATCGATAAGAGCAGCCGATGGAGTAGGAGGAAGAATCTTCTTCATCAGTGAGATGAGTTCCTTGCGTTGTTCGTGGCTGAGGCTTTCCTGAAAATCCTGTGATTCTTCCTGTCTATCGAAGCGATGTTTCTTCTTTTCTTCCATTCTATTTCCTCACTTGTCCCAAGCGAGCAGCATACATTTTTCGTTTTTCAATGGCAATCCTGTGCATACCTGCAATGATGGCAAAGATAAGCATCAGCTGATAAAAATTATTAGTCTGCTTCAAGACCCATTCAAGAGAGGATTCCAAGTAGATTGCCAGTAATCCTCCGATGAAGGCAATGGGTACGAATTGGAAATCAGAACCTCGGTAAAGAAAGTAATTCCTGATGTTCATGAACAAATAATAGAAAATAAAGATAAAGAACACCAATAGGTTATGCCAACCTGTTTCAGCAGCGATCATGAGATAGGTGGTTTCGACAAGACCGTTCTTTTCTTCTTCACTTTCAGGATTGTACATTTCAATATGGCTGCTGTATGAATAAGGCGGATTGACCTTCACTCCAAAGTTGTTCAAACCGATACCGAAGGTCTTGTCATTCGCCATTTTGACTGCTGCAATTGCCAAATCCACACGAGTGGTGGCTGATTGTTCCGGGGCAGTCTTGAATCTTTCTGTAATGGGCCCCCAAGCTTTGAATAGGAGCAAGCCTGACATGAAAAGCAACAGAACAGTCACACCGACCTTTTTATAGGATAAACCAGAACCAAGTGATATTGCCAGGATAATGATACAGGACAAGCCGAAGAGGATCATCCCTGCACGTGATAGTGAAGATACGATACATCCGGCTCCCATGCCGAAGATGACGATCCACATGGCGAAATTACGGGGTGACATCTTATGTTTATTTAAAAGATACGAAAAGATGAGGGAACAGAAGATGATCATGTACATCACGAGAGAATTCTGATGCGGGAAAGGACCCGATGTCTGGAATATGTGCATGATATACTTCTGCTGTAACACTTCATAGGTAACATAGATGGTGATGGCGGCAATACCGCCCATGAGGTCGTAGAGCTGATTCAAATCCCGGAAGTAATTATACACCACCCAGAAGAAAATAAACATTCGTACCATCTTCCATACCTCAAAGGCAGAGTACAATACCACAGCTGAATTAAATACGGAAATGATACTAAAAAACAGGTATATGAAGTAAATCGGAGCACCCGGAGGCATGGATAGTTTGAATTTGAATCTGCGGTTCCAGACCAGGAGGAAGATGATCATGGTACAAATGTCCACAAGACCTATTTCAAATCCCCTGGAAGAACCTCTGTATGTTTCCCTCGATACGAAGTTAATGTCCTCCATCTTCACCGTAAAGAATATCATCAGGAAAAAAATGATCCTTTCCACGGCGGGGTTCCTCTTTGCGTAGGAATAACCGATTGGTACTCCAACGATGAGAGTGAGGAAAAACACTACGTATTTAAAGGAAGTTAAAAAAGTACCCATTTATACCAATAGCCTATATATCATTCCTGTATCCTACTACCTTAGCTGGAATTCCAACTGCGATTCCCTTATCAGGTACAGATTCAAGTACAACTGCATTTGCACCGATACGGGCATATTTACCAATCGTCAATTTACCAAGTATTTTAGCACCACTGCCGATTTCCACTTCATTCAGGATCACAGGATTGGAAAGTTCATGATCCTCTCCCCTGGCACCGAGCGTCACACCCTGGTGAATAATGCAGTTTCTTCCAATCCGAACATATTCACCGATCACGATTCCATTGGGATGGGGAAGGTATAAACCACCTGCAATTTGAGCACCCCTGGCAACATCGCAACCAAAGAGAATCTGGTTGGCAAGAGAGCATAACTTGGCAATTGGACCCAACCCCCAACTCCAGAAAAAGTATGAGAGCCGAATGAAGAATACAGGTAAAAAACGGGGGTTGATGACTTGCAGATAATCTTGAAACCGGAGATGTCTGACATCAAGGAATTTCTTCAAATCCTGATCCAGTTTCGTAAAAAAATCCAACAAGTATCCTCCCCATCATTATTTATTCTTAGCATCGTTTACCAAGCTGTTCAGCAGATAAGCGTTCTGCACAGCCTGCAAACTCGGAAGTAATTGATTCAGAACCAGGTTATATGTGGCAATCGGATGTCTCGGGATAAAGATAATATCATTCGGTTTCAAGAGGAAATCACGCATCTTGGCATGCATAATGGCTGAAGTGTTGACCTTGAACATGCGGGGATGATTCAGATTACCGCGAATGACATATACCGTGGACCGTGATAATTCCTTGAATCCCTGGGCTGTGGCAATTGCCTGCATGAGAGTCATATTATCCTTATAGAAATAATGACCTGGAGAATTGATATAACCAAGGATGTAGATCTCCCGGTTTCCAGATGATGGAAAATAGATATAGTCCTTATCCTGAAGTGGGATGTTATGAAGCATATTGCCATTCTTCAGGAGTTCTACGAAATCAACGGGAAGTATCTTGCCGTCACGCATGATATAACTCTTTTCGAGGTCGGCAAACTCAACGCTGTTTTCCTGGAAATAACCCGTCGCAAGACCGCCAGCCTTAGCAATGGCATCGAGAACACGCATGT
>DAONDQ010000059.1:0-17454 GCA_035402645.1 Candidatus Cloacimonadota bacterium
GTCAAAGAGTTAAACGTGGCTTGATAATTTTACAGAAAAAAAGTTGCACATCTGAGAGGTCAGATTCAATTGACAGAATTAGAACGATATCACATTAATAATATTGATGCTGCTGTGAGAAAGCATTTTGGCTCGTGCCATGATTTGAATCATTTTTTAGGGATCAAAAATTATAGGAACAAAGGAAGCATGTTATAATAGCCCCAGAATCTTCCAAATATTCACGGAGAAAGGCATGACAGTGCTTGTCCTAAATACGGGTATCATATTTCTACCCAAATTTCGATAAAAATATTTTATACCTTTCCGTCTCCTTTAGCCTCTCATGAAATGGTTGTTCGGCATGGCAACGGACGCACAGGCACCTAAGATTAATCAGGGCGTCATCCCATTTTAATCCATTTTTATGATGTGTATCCAACAAATCTTTATCGTTATCCAAATTGATATTACATTTTTCACAAATCCAATGGTTAACTGCTCGAAATGAGTAAGAAATAGTTTCAAAATCTTTTGAATATTCATTTAATGGAGCATTCTGATCAGTATATTTTGGATTCTCTTTGAACTCTGTTGAATATTTAGTGAAGAACTCATCAATCCTGAAGGAGTGATATATCTTTGAATCTCGATTATGATTATTATACCCGTTATAGTTAAGTTCCATAAGACAGTTTTTACAAACATTTAGCTTCTCAGTTTTCATTTCTCCAACCTTATGATCTGTTTTTAGGTCATATGTGTTTATTGAAAACATCCCATCCGTTCTGGTTGAAACAACATATCGGGCAAATCTCTTTGCTTTTGTCATTTCTTCGATTGTGTTGCAGCTACAGATATGAAACTTATATTCAAATAAGCTGTTTTGGTTACGAATATATTGATCTCTTATATAGACTAAGACATGTATTCCCTTATAAACAAAGAGTTTATTATCTAATATCTGAATCTCAGTAAAATTCGCTAATTCAATTCCTTCTGGCGTAGATAGCTTTTGTTCAATTAAGGAGAGTCCATTCATTGTTCCTGGTTTTAATTATCCTACTCCAATATTTTCCTTTGATCCTACAATTATTTATCCATCTATTGGATTGCTATTATTTCCCACGACCATAAATAACTTCTCCCTTTACTCTCGCAGATACTTGGGCGGACTGTGACTGATTTTGTTTCACCTGCAAAATCAATTTCGTAGATTGAGTTCTTCTTTGATTTTTTATCTTCTACTTTTAGCTTAATAAACTCAAATTCCTCAATTTGGTCTAATGAGAATTTTTCTCTTAATCCTGCAATAATGAAATAGGTACATGTATTTGGTGTTATCGCTTTTAAATATAGTTTTTTAATGTCGTGGTCAATATCCCTTTTTCTAATTTTTTCATGTTCTTTAAAATATGATTTTGCTTCAATATAGGCTTTTTCACCTCCAACCAAATTAACAATTATATCGGTTCTGTTTTCTTGTTCCCTTGTTGCGTTAATAATATTATATCTGTTTTGTCTGATTTTGAAGTATTGAAAGATGCGATATTGAATGTCATATTCAGCAATTTCATTTACCTCATCATTTAAATCTAACTCAACATTAAGAAAGACATTTCGCATCATATGCTTATGAGCGTCAGTATAATTAGATTTTACCATAATTTGATTATTAAAATTAACTCGCTTTGTTAGCATATGTGGTGTTAAAAACCGTATCCTGCAACCATGCCTTAAATGATGGATTATCTTGAAATTCTTTGAATAACTCAACACCAGAACTCATTGAGAGTAATATGGCTTTCATTAACGCAGAATCACTTTCAATCTTGGCTGTGGCTCTGTCGGAATTCTTCATTGCATTTTGGTATGCTTCATTTTTAGCCACTTCAGCGGGTAGTGCTGCAATCTGCTGCTTGACCTTGTCAGAATCACTCCATTTCGCATCTCCAAAGCGTGAATTGAATTCGTTGATGATATTTGTCAAAGAATCCAGTTCAGGTTCACGAACCCCAGAAGCAGTAGCATTCGTGATCGGTTCGATCTCCGCATCTTCATTCTTCATGGTTATGGCACGTTCTTCGAGAATAGTGTTTTTATAACTATCAAAATCAACAGCTTCCAAAATGCCCTCGGATAAATCATCTTCTTTCGGGGATGGTAATTTTGGCACTAAGAGATTGAGGAAAATGCATAGTTTTTCCCATTCCTGACTACCATAAGGCATGATAGCTGCCAAGAAGGTATAAGTGCGAACAAATGCTTTTGCACTACTTTTAAACTCAACCTGACCATCTTCATTCAGTTCTTCATAAAGAGTTACACATTGATCAATCAATGGGTCGATTTTATCTCGTTCTGCATCACTGAGCAATAATTCTACTACTGAATTAACATGATATTGGGTATACACCTGTTGCCGCTCCATTTTGGAGATCAGATCATTCAACTTATTTGGGTCGGTTTCAGAAGATAGGATTGTAGTCTTATAATATTGCTGAAATGCTATCTGAATAATCTCTTCATCATTCGCAAAGTCCAGTACGAAGGTGTCTTTCTTCAATGGGTATGCCCTGTTAAGCCTTGAAAGAGTTTGTACAGCTTTTATCCCAGCCAACATTTTATCGACATACATGGTGTGAAGCAGTGGCTCATCGTACCCTGTCTGAAATTTATCCGCTACTATCAAAAACCGATATGGTTCTCTTTTGAATGTTTTTTCAATCATGTTACTTGGAAATCCATTGATGGAGGATTCAGTAACTTTTCCATAAGTCTTATGGTCTTTTTCACCCGAAAACGCTACAATGGCTTTGTATTGACTATTCCGTTCCTTTAGTAACTTCTGGAATGCGTAGTAATATTCAATGGCTCGGTTTATACTTGCCGTAACGACCATTGCCCTTGCTTGACCGCCAATCTTTCCTTTTCCGATTACCTGATTATGGAAGTGCTCCACCATAATGCCAGCTTTCTGTTCAATCGTATACTTATTCCCCTCGACAAAAGCACGTAAGCGTTTCTTTGCCTTGTTTTTATCGAACTTGGGATCATCCTGAACAGCTTTTGAAATCAGGTAATTGCTGACAATTGGTGTGTAAAACTTCAGCACATCCATGATGAACCCCTCCTCAATGGCTTGTTTCATTGTGTATTCATGGAATGGCAGATGCCCGATTGTTCCATCTGGCTTTTGAAATGGAACCCCGAACATTTCTAACGTCTTATTCTTTGGTGTTGCTGTAAACGCATAATAATTGGCATTTTTCAGCATTTTTCTGCCTTCAATAAGTTTGTTCACCTTATCTTCCAATTCATCCTCATCCTCGCTAATATTGCCTGATAAGACGATATTCATTTTTGCAGACAAACTTCCACTTTGGCTTGAATGTGCTTCATCAATGATAATGGCAAAATTCTTATCTCTGTTCTCATTGCTGATATCTCGGAGTATTTCTGGAAACTTGAAGATGGTCGTGATGATTATCTTTTTCCCCGAAGCCAATAAGTCTTTTAGAACACTTGACCTTTCTGCCCATCCTACAGTACTGTTTTCTTGCATGAACTGTCGTATGGTATTTCGGATTTGCTTATCCAGATTAATCCTGTCGGTGACTACAATAATGGAATCAAAGATGTTTTTCCCGTCTTTTTCCAAAACTACCAATTGGTGCGCCAGCCAAGCAATGGAGTTCGATTTACCGCTCCCAGCACTGTGTTGAATCAGGTACTTGTAACCAATTCCTTTGCTCAAGGTGTCATGTAATAGTGCTTTTACAACCGATAACTGATGGTATCTTGGGAAAATCTGGTTCTCCTTGACCTTGCCAGTATCTTCGTCTTTCTCACTGGTTACTTGAGCAAAATTCTCTATGATATTCGATAATTCGCTTTTGGTGAGGATGTGCTTCCATAGGTAATCCGTTTTTATCCCATCAGGATTGTCTGGATTCCCTGCACCATCATTTCGACCCTTGTTAAATGGCAAGAACCATGATGCTTTACCAGCAAGTTTTGTGCACATCCTGATTTCGTTGTCATCAACGGCAAAATGCACGGCACACCGCTTGAAATTAAACAGGAGCTCTTTGGGGTCTCGGTCTATTTTAAACTGGTGTACCGCATCCTCAACATCTTGTTTGGTAAATTGATTCTTAAGTTCAAATGATGCCAGTGGTAAGCCATTGATGAATATCACGAAATCGATTGCCAGATTAGGGTAGGGTATTGAATACTTCAATTGTCGAGTAACACTGAAGATGTTTTGATTGTACAGTTCAATGGCTTTCACATTCTCTTTTGAGGGAGTTACATAGTAGAAATCCAGTGTGCCGTGAAGGTACCGCATTCCTTTTCGCAAAATATCAATGATGCCTCTGGTTGCAAGCTCTTGCTTGAGCTTTGACAGAAATTTTGAATGTTGAAGGTCGGAATCCAGTATATGTAGCGATTCAAGTTTTTCGGATTGTGTAACCCTCAAGAATTCAAATAACCGTTTTTCATCAACGGCAAATTCCTTGTTGTAGTCGGAGTTCAACCCCAATTGATACTGGTTGGTTAATACCAGATAATCAACTATCAAAGTTTCAAAACCGTTTTCTTTGATATCAGTAGTCATTATTTCTGCGAGTTATTGTTCGTCAATTGATTGTTCTTCTTCAACATCTTCTTCTATTAAAGCTGGCTGATTCAACTCAAAACCATGGTCAATCTTTATATTCCTGACATCGACTCTCCCAGTAACCGTGTCACTAATTAGACTGGATTTATATTCTTGAACCAATTTTATTTGAGACTCAATACGATCTATTGCAAAACTAATTTTCGCTTCCAAATTGCTAATATGGTCAATTATCGAAAGTTGTTCCGATAGTTCAGGGATTGCTATTTTAATGTTAAACAAATCAAAGGTATAAAGCCTACGCAAGCCTGGGGCAATACCCCTACTATGTCTTATAAATTGCTGAATATATTCTTTTGTTTTAAAAAGTTTTTCTAAAAATTCAACAGAATCTTGATGGATAACTGAGTACACTGCATAATCTGGACTTACAACACCTTCGTACTTAGAGACAGAAAACACACCCAAATGCGCTTTAAGTTTATTAAAAACCAAATTATTTTTATGTGCAATCTTTCCCCCAACATAGGTGGATGCACTATTTGGAATTGATAATTCAGATGACTTAATAATGCCATATTTCTGACTCATTGAAAGTGGCTCTTCGTCCCCTTGAATTGACCTTTCTTCCAATTCAACTAATACATTCTTAATCCTCTTTAATTTCCAATGCTCAGGAATTTCTCCGAGCCATTCAATACCACTATGTTTTATAGTTGCATTGGGATTTAATCCCTTAGTAACGGCACGGTTTATTTCAGTTTGCTTTTGCTCATTCAGCAGTTCGATTTCCCGTTTCTTTGCTTTGATGAACTTGTTGATTTTATATATTTTAGAATCAAGAAATTTGACGATTTGGTCTTGTTCTGAACGAGGGGGGCATAAAGAGAATAATGAAAAAAACTTATTGGGATAAAGTCTTAATCTGCTCTCAATTACTCCAGTAGAGTTCCTCTTGAAAATGGCTTTGTAAATTTCAGTCCTAAATAGATAATGATAGAACCACGGGTTGTACCTATCTGCTATTTGAAAAACACAGTATGCTGGACTTACTACACCATTGTATCTGGATACTGCTTGGCTTCCATTCCATGCTAACATGATATTCATGACAAAATCATCATTTTTCACAACTTTATATCCAACAAGAGATTCAGCTCTTGACATCCCAATCTTATTTCCATCTGATGTGCCTTTTGGCTTGATTCCAGAATACTGAGAAACAGATAAAAGGTCTTCCTTCCCGTCAATTGATTTCTCCCTTTTTTCGGATATAAAATCTTTGTTCCTGATTATCTCCCAATGCGAAGGAATATCATGTAACCACTGAATATGGGTATCTATATATTTTTCGTATGATTTCACTTGCAGTCGCCTTAGGATAAAAGTAAAATTTCATTCAATAGTCCTTCTGTTTCTTTTTCAATTGTCATGATATCGGCTTTAATTTCATCCAGTGACCTTAATTGTATTGGTTTATAGAAGTATTTGGTGAAACTCAATTCATAGCCGATGACAACTTTACTTTTATCAACGTAGGCATCAGGGGTATATGGTAGTATTTCTTTCTCACTGAACGCATCGATACCACCTTCATACAGCAAGGGTATCTGTTCTGTGTCCTTTAGCTTGGAATCCATTTTGGGATTCCCTTTTTTGTCGGTAACCACATTGCCGTTTTCATCCCTCAAAGGTTGTTCTACAATAATCTCCCAGTAACCAAATTCTGCGTTTGGAAAAATCTTGCAGTACTCGTTCTCCTCATAAGCAAGATAAATATCCATGATTTTCTTTCGATCTTCTTTTGAGAACATGCAATTTTTTTCCCCAAGGTTCTTCCGCAATGGGGTCTTGATACAGCTTGCATCAATTAGTTGAACCTTGTCTTTTCGTTTTGTTTCCTTGCGATTCGTGAGAATCCAAAGAAATGTTGCAATACCAGTGTTGTAAAACATTTTTTCAGGTACGGCTATTATGGCTTCCAGCAGATCATTTTCAATAATATATCGCCTAAGATTGCTTTCACCACCACCCGCACTTCCCGTAAACAGTGAAGAACCATTATGCACCTCCACTATTCGGCTTCCAAACTCTGTGCTGTGCTTCATCTTACTGATATTGTTTGCAAGAAATAGCATTTGAGGATCACCAATATTAGGTATGAATGAATACTCCGCATTACCATAGTATTCCCTGATGAATCGCCTGTCTGTAATTTCCTTCTTGTCCTTATACCCCCAGTTTTCCAAATCCTTTTTCCAAGGTGTTCCGAATGGCGGATTGGAAATAAGAAAATCAAAGGACTTGCCCGAATGACCATCTTGTGAAATGGTCGAACCGAATGTGATGTTCTTCGCTTCTTCCCCTTCACCCTTAATTAATAGGTCGGCTTTACAGGTCGCATAAGTTTCGGGTTGTAATTCCTGACCATAAATATGGGTGCTTATCTTTTTGTGGTTCTTTTTTGCCAGATAAGTAATTCTTTCTTCTGCTTCGGACAGGATTCCACCAGTACCGCAAGCACCATCATAAATGGTATAGGTGTTATCAATTATCTGATCCACCACGGGTGTAAATGCAATATCACCCATAAGTTGAACAATATCTCGTGGAGTGAAATGTTCTCCAGCTTCGGTCACGTTGTTTTCTTCGTTGAATCTCCTGAGCAGTTCCTCGAATACCGTTCCCATCGAATGATTGTCGAGAGCTGGTAGCTTTTCATTGCCTTCATCATCAAAAACAGAAACGTTACTCAAATTCACTCTGGGGTCAACGAACTTTTCAATTAACATCCCCAAGATTCCACCTTCTGATAAAGTATCAATCTCATTTCTGAATTTGAATTTGAATATGATATCCTGAACGTTTTCGCTGAACCCGTCCAGATATGTGAGGAAATCAGCCTTTAACTGCTGTCGGTTGGTTCTGGCTTTTAATTGTTTCAGGATGAAAGGTGACGCATTACAGAATGCTTGACCAGCTACGTTACATAATGCTATTTCTTGATTCTGAACATGTGAATCATCGAGACTCTTCTTCATTGCCAATACAGCATCCTTGGTTGGTTCAAGGATTGCATCCAATCTCCTGATTACCATCATGGGTAGTACGATCTTTCGGTAATCCCCTTTGTTGTATGTGTTGACCAGAACATCATTGGCAATGTTCCAGATGAATGATACTAACTGGATATGGGTTTCTTGATTCATTTTATAATAGAGGATTACAATATGGATGCCGTACTTTTGAGATATTATTTAGCTGTTTTCTTTACCTTTCGACCACTTTCTATGAGTTTCTTTGGATTCACTTCCAAGCATTCAGCTATCCTGAACAAAGTATCCAGTGTGGGTTGTAGTTTATTGTTTACATAGAGGGCAATGGTACCTTGGCTTTTCCCGATCATGTTTGCAAGCCAGACTTGAGTCTGCCCCTTTTCTTTTAGAACAACCTTGATACGGTTCATCTCGTACTTTTTAGCAATAATACTAATTTTTTTAAATCTTTAATGTCATTAATAAAGATAAATCAAATTTACTTGTAAATTGCATTGCTTTCTACGGTTCTACGAGCCGTTACGAAAGCTACACCATGAAACAGATATAACAGAGTGCAATAGGAATGACAGGGGAACCATTTATGAAATATTTACTGAACACCAGTCATTTTTCTGGTTAAGTTTATGGAAACTCTGAAAATGATTGATAGATTTGAAACAGAAAAGTGCTGATGATTATTTGTTGGAGGATGAGGCATTGTAAAATATAATACATTGATAAATAAAATTTTAACAAAGTAATACAACGAGTACCATCATTAATTGGAAGACGTTCATTAAAAAAGATAATTATGAGCACAAATATTACCACAACAATTGAAACAGTAGAAGGAGAGAATGTCACTGTTTGGCGCATTGAAAAAGATGAAGGTGCCATTGTAATAAATATCAATAAAATTTTAGGTGAGGATGTCACAGATTGCCATTGGGAGGGTAATCATCAGACATATCTTATTGCTGAATATTCTGACTGGGATAGTAACGAACTATGGGCAATCATTGATGCAAATGGTCAACTAATCAAAAAAGGGATTCGTTCAATTGAGCAATACATAGCTAAATATCAATTGTTTATTGTCGAAATGTCAGGATTTGCATTGGGCTATGAAGCAACAGAATATGATCTTGCTCCTGATGATTGGAAGATGGCGGTAATTAATAAACATGGAGATTATATCATCCCACCAAAGTACCCCCAGATTGACTTTGAAGAAGGGGACGATTTTTTTTATGTGAAAAATTATAGTAGCGAGGATATTCGTAAGGTTTCAATAAATGGAACATCAATAGATTAGATTCTCCAAAAACATGAAAAAAACAGGCTTCTCCCCAGTAATCGACAAGAATACCGAAATTCTGATATTAGGCTCTCTGCCGAGCGATATATCCATTAGGACTGGTGAATACTATGCCAACCCGCAAAATCAGTTCTGGAGGATTATATTCACTATTTTCAATAATAGTATTCCACTATATCAATACATCGAAAAAACCAACCTGTTGCTAAAGTATAAGATCGGACTATGGGATGTACTTACTGAAGCCCATCGTCAGGGAAGTCTTGATTCTAATATACATGGCGAAGTGCTGAATGACTTTTCTGGTTTGTTCGAAGCATATCCGAACATCAGAAAAATGGCTTTCAACGGGGATAAGGCGTTCCAATTGTACCTTAGAAAGAAATCGGGATTACCCCAGAAAGATTTGGTTTTGGTTACTTCATCAAGTTCGGCAAATACCAGTAAGACGCTGTTGCAGAAAGTGAAGGAGTGGGAAATAGCTTTGAAGCCATAGAATGCACTCTACAGATAATTAATTATTTTCTAAGTAAAATCTCCTGATGGAAATAGACAGAGAAAAGTTTGATGATTGCCTGAGCAAATATGTCGTTCACTGTGAAGATACAAATTGGGTTGACGGAGAATCCTATAAATTTCGTTTCGCAAACTGGCTCAATCACAAAGTCAATTTAAAAACTCAAACAGTTTCGAAAATCCATGAACTCTGCATGCAATCTATGAAAGAGTATTATGATCCCACAGACAGGGGGATTCAGTTTATCATTCAAGGTGCAAGAAAACAATTAAGCCGACCAATACTCATTTCAGATGCAGAAGTGTTTAAGACCCTTGCTGAAAAAGACGATCCAATACTATTAGCAACGTATGATCGTGGTATGAGTTTTCCTATCTTAACCGCTTGGCTTGGGACTCTATTACCCAAAAAATATGTTAGTGCCTCAACAACAGACTTCGTGTATCCTATTGAATTTCTATTCAATACAAGTATTGTCAAAAAAAGTGGGTTTGAGTTCTTTATTCAATCTCAGGAATACTTTATGGCAATCAAGGCTGAATTAATGGAATCATCGCTTAAGCCATATTTTTTGCCAAACATTAATAAATACTTAAATGAACTATATCCTAATTCACCAGAGAAAAAGAAGTATGATGAAGTAGATTGGAATTGGGTGACGGAAGATTTCGCACTCTATATTCATCGGGAGTATTTAAAGTTATATGTACCCAAGGTCAAAAAGGCAGCAACCCTCAGTAAAAAATCAGAAACAAATGAAGTATCAACAGAAGATCAAGGCATAATCCAAGTTGATCCAGATGAACCATTCGATGAAACTCCAGAAATCAAACCATTCGACTCATCACTTTCAATCGAAATAGCTAATCATGAACACGTTGATGTACTTGCAGATATAATTGCAATTGATAATAGGTACCGAAACGCAGCACCAGAGGTCAAAGAAGTAATCAGTAAAAGAATTGAAAGAGGAGCTTTTTCAAATAAATTCAGGCAAGCAGCGGGATATAAATGCATGATCTGCGAAAGGATGGGGTTGAACCCACATGCTTTTAGAAAGCCCAATGGAGATTATTATGTCGAAGTTCATCATGTCATTCCAGTTTCGGAATTGATAGAAGGTAGTTTATCTTCAGCCAATTTGATCACCGTATGTGCGAACCATCACCGACAACTTCATTTTGGAAATTGTCATGTTGAAGAAATTGATGATAAAAAATTCATTTTTCGCATTGACAATAAACCTTGGCATATCCAGAAATTAGGTATCTCCATTCTGAAAAATGGTGATGGTTGAAACTTGAAGAACATGTTTCTATTATAAAAACATAATTCTATTGCATGCCCGATAAAATCCATAATACTGACCTCAGGATTGATCAGATTCCATCCATAAATTCTGATTATTCCACCATTGCGGTCTTTGCACTCACATTTGATGGATACAATAGAATCAAGGATATCGCATTGTTTGCCAACAAAATATTGGCTGAGTTTCAAAATGACCATGCTATTGTTGCAAAACCTACTCTGACCGAACTCCGTGCCTGTTTGTTTTATGAACAAAGACGTTTCCATCATTTTGGTGAAGACCCTGAGGGTGGAGATCGTGAATATATCAATATCTTACTACTGGAAATCACTAAGAGAATTCAGGATCAACTTATAGACTAAACAATCAGGTAATGATCACACGAGGACAAAGACGAGAAGGTCAACCGATATTAATACAATCTGGATCACCAGTAAAACTTGATCGAGTTCCATTTATAGAGAAATCTTTCAGAGAACATTGGATACAAGAGCTAATCCATTCACAGCCCAGCATTTTACCAATTGATGAAATTGATAGTGGATTCGCACCATTGATCCCCATCGGCAGAGAAATTTCAACACCAGTTGGTTCAATAGATAACCTTTTCGTTTCTCCCGAAGGGTATTTAACGATTGTTGAAACAAAATTGTGGCGTAACCCTGAAGCCAGACGGGAGGTGGTAGGTCAAATTTTGGATTATGCAAAGGAGCTTAATAAATGGACTTTTACTGATCTTAATAATGCTGTAATCGCTTATAACGGGAACAAAGAAGGAATTGTGGAGTCAATTAAAAAATTTGAACATTTTGATGAAACCGAAGTCCAGTATTTAATCGACAACATTAGCAAAAATCTTAACCGTGGGAGATTTCTTCTCTTGATTGTTGGAGATGGCATTAGAGAAAGTGTTGAAGATATGGTTGAATACTTGAACCAGACCCCTCAACTGTTTTTTACATTGGCTTTAATCGAGTTACAAGTATTCAAAGTCCCAAAAGAAAAGGATTCATTTCTGGTAATCCCACAGGTTGTGACCAGAACCAAGGAGATCACAAGAGCTATTTTCAGGGTAGAAGGAGCTCAGTCGCAAAACTTGAAGATTACGATTGATGCAGATTTGGAAGGTGAAGATGCCAAGAAAAGCAGAAATCCACATAAGCGATTTACTATCACAGCCGATGATTTTTTTGAACAACTTGAACGGAGCACGGATAAGAAAACTGTTCAAGCAACCAAAGGCATCATTGCAGAATGTGAAGAAAAGGGCTATTATATCCATTGGGGGCAGGGAAGTGTTGTCGTGAAACTTTCTGATCCAGAAGGAAGTGGTATTAAGATAACGCTTTTCGTAATTGATAAGCGAGGAACGGTTGTTTTGGGATGGTCTGCGGGTCAAATAGATCGTCTGGGAATACCGAAAGAAATTTCATATAAATTTTCCGCTGATACTGCTAAGTTGTTTTCCAACATTAAACCCAGCCCAAAATATCCTGAAGGCTGGGTTCGTGCAGCACAACTAACCGACATGATAAAGGTTTCTGATAAATTCATCGCCTGTGTCGATAGTTTCGTTTCTGATATTTCTGAAGCACTGGAGAAGCAAAATGTCTAAAATGAAACCTGTGGGAACTGAAGAATTGATATTTCATTGGGGTTTAGAAGGCTATGGTGCCAGAATCTATCGGATCACTAAAAATGACAATGTGAGGTTCTTAAAGCGTTATTCTTCCATGGATATGGACGACAACGATGATGAAGTATGGCGGCAAGGTGAAGCTGAATTTAAGTCATTTGAGGTTTATTGGACTGAGTTTGTATGTCAGGAGCATTGGCTTCATTACCACCCAGTTTATCTTCATCCAGATTATAAACCATTTGTTCGTGAGTTCTTAACCAGCATTCCACAAGGTTCATTGACAAAGGGTGAACTTCTGAAGTTAGGCTACTGGTTTGAAGAGATAGCAAATGAAAGTTAAAATCTACCGAGGCACAAAGGAGATTGGCGGAACCTGTGTTGAAATAACCGCTGACAATGGGAAAGTCCTATGGATTGACCTTGGAGCCCCCTTGAGCCCCACTAATCCCGACACATCATACAGAAACAATAAGGTTGATGCCCTATTGATCTCCCACCCGCATCAGGATCACTACGGGTTGATGGAATCCGTTGGATCGGAAATACCTGTTTTTATTGGGCATGTCTCACTGGATTTGATTAATGCTACAAGAATCTTTCTGGGGAAGGAGTTAATCACATCACATTTCATCTTGATCAGCCCTTGGCAACAATTCACTATTGAGAATACCTTTAAGGTCTATCCTTATCTTAACGATCATTCAAGTCCAGAGGCTTTTGCGTTTTTAATTGAAGCAGATGGAAAGCGAGTCTTCTATAGTGGGGATATTCGGTCAACAGGGTGGAAAGGCATTCTTTTTTCCAATTTTTTGAATCATCCACCAAGGGATACTGACCTGTTGCTGGTTGAAGGCACCTTGGTTAACAGGACGAATCATCCTTATCCATCAGAAAAATCGGTATTTAAGGCGATAAACACAATTATCAGAGGTCAACAGAATACCACTTTTGTTATAAGCTCTGCCCAAAACATTGATCGATTGGTGTCTGTAGTCAAGGCATGCAATTCCAACAAGAAGAATTTGATTATTGACATTTATAATGCTTGGGTTCTGGAAATGGTTCACAAGAAGTCGAAGAATTTGCCAACCTTGGACTGGGATAGTATTTGGGTATATAACCAGCCAAGCCAAATGAAAAAGGTCATGGGGCGCAACTTTGAAGAATTCAGATTACGATTGATCAAGAAAGACATAGGGAACAGAATATTTCAAAATCCACAGGACTATGTTTATTTGCTTCGTTGCCCAAATGAAAAATTTATTGATGCCCTACTACCATATGGCACTATCACCCTGATTTATTCGCAGTGGGAAGGATATTTGAGTGATGAGCACAAAATGTACTTCACCGATACGATTAACAGGTTAAAGGATCAGAACAAGGTAGAATTTGTTCATATTCACACCAGTGGACATGCCCAAGTTAATAAACTGATTGAGTTGGCTGGAGCAATCAAACCTAAGAGGATTGTCCCGATCCACACTGAGAATCCAGCTATAATGAAGTTGGAGTTTGCTACGGCTGGGTTAACTAATGTTGAGTTATGGGGTGATGGTAAAGAATATTCACTGTAAATACCAATGTTATGGGCAAGTTTGAAAGAGGTATTACTAATAAGGCATTTCTTGATGCTTTGAATGATTTAAAAAAAGACCCAGCATCCTTCTGGAGTAGGATGGTTGCAGACAAAGACCTGTTTATCGCCATAAGAAAGGAAAGCATCAATGTGTATTTTCAGGGGAATAGCCTTGCAAAAATCACTTTTGATAAAAACAAACTAAGATGCACCACTCACTATAAGTTTGTTATCAATCCTGAGTTTAAAAATACGTATTTCGAATCGGAAGATGATATATTTCAAATTCCAAAATTAAAGGGCTTAATAGTCCCATCAATTAAAAAATTAGACCTTATCAAACGAGCGATTAATGTCTATTCTGGTGAAGAAAAATCAGGAGTTCACACAATCTCGATCATCGCCACTAATGTTCTGGATGTTGAAATTGCAATTGAAAAGGATAATGTAGTTGATGAGAATGGACGGAAATCAACAGATAGAATAGATTTTTTGAGAGTTGAAGAACAAAATGATCACTTAAAGTTAGTTTTCTACGAAGCTAAACACTACTCAAATAAGGAGATTCGGGCTGCTGGGATAGCTGATCCGCCTGTCATCAAGCAACTTGCGAAATACAATAAAAGTCTTTTAAAACATGCGGCTGACATTGAATCTTCTTACAGAATGGTCTGTGAAAATCTGCAATACTTAGATATCATTGGAAGCCGTAATTTGATTTCAAGAGTCGCTCGTGGTGAATCCATTACAATTGATTTTGACCCAAGATTGGTAATTTTTGGGTATGATCACGACCAGAGAAGTGGCAAAATATGGAAAACCCACATTGGAAAAATAAAATCGAAAATCGGCAAAAAACTTATTACAAAGGGAAATCCAAAAAGTTTTTAATGCATGATTGTTATAATCTTTATAAGGAGCGATTTGCATACTCGATACTCTTTTCCACTGATGTCATATTACTCCGTAAAAGCGGATAGAATATGAGAACAAACTACAAACGGACAATACAAGATGTTCTCAATTTCGAAACAGGAGAAGAAATTAAGGCAGATACGTTCTTCAATAAACCGTTAGATGAACTGTCTGTTTTCAGGTCAGAGCTTCAAAAAGCTATTAAAGGCTTTAGAGAACCTCTATTTACATGTTTTTACTGTAAGCAGTTAATTAGAATCCGTGGCGGAATAGGTAATCCAACCAAACGGAAAGTGGATACTTTTCACTTTGCCCATTTGAAGGATAGTGCTGATTGTCCTGTAAAAACAGATTCAAAACTTTCCAAAGAAGAGGTTGATAGAATCAAATATCAAGGTGCAAGAGAAAGTATTCTTCATGTCACATTAAAGCATAAAATTGCTGAATGTCTTTCACTGAATCAAAATTCAAAGGGTGAAGTCTCAGCGATTCAGGTCGAAAAGGTGATCAACAACCGTGATGAAAAGGAATGGAAGAAGCCCGATATCAATGCATTCTTTAGAGATAAAAGAATAGCTATTGAACTTCAGCTATCCACAACTTGGTTGGATGTAATCACAGGGCGACAAAAATTCTATGAGGATCAAAAAATATTCATCCTGTGGTTATTTCACCACTTCAATCCTAATGATGATAGTCGGCTTTTGACCTACAACGATGTGATTTATACAAATAATCAAAATGCATACGTGTTTGATGACGAGACTTACAGAATGTCGTTTGAAGAAAAGGATTTAGTCTTGCGGTGTTGGTATAAAACATACTCAATCCGAAATGAAATGATTAAGGAGAGGTGGGAATATAAGTACATCAAGTTATCTGATTTGATTTTTAAAGAGGATGGTTACAAATTGTTCTATCATGACACTGCTAAACAAAAAGTTTCAGTTCATGATGAATATGATAGACTTGTGGAAAACAACAGGATCGTTGAACAAGAGCGACAAAGAAATATTCGGATTGCTGAAGAAAAACGAAAAAAGGATATTCAAGAGAAAAAACAGAAAGAGAATGATCTTAGGGCATTAAAAGCAGCAAAATGCGAGGAACTCAATTTTGAAAATGATCGTCTTAAGAACTTGATACAGATTATTAATGGATTGAATGTAACAACTTCAGAGACGGCTAATATTTTACAAAGCATTGAATATTATACGGATAGAATCCTTGATCAATTGCCTAAAACCTATTGTTATTTACCTTTTATTAAGGATGAAGTCTTTCTAACTGACCTAAAAGACACCTTCGCTGAAAAATTAAGGGAAGCCACTATTACTATTAACGAAAAGCAACAGGAACAAAATGACTTGAAGGTCAAGTTGCAGAACATTAAAAGTTTGGAAGATATTACGATTGGTGGTTATTCTTATAAGAAACTGGTTATGCCCAGAGACTGGGAATTTGTGAAAGGGAATCAGAAATTAGTTAAAATCATTAAAAAAGAGGAAGTTGGTCATCTTTTTGAAACCGACTATTTATACGAGATATCAAGTGATCACATGCTATACTCACTAAAAAATCGAACAGATTTATTTGTGCTTATAGATTTTTCCCAAAGGATTGAGTCGCTTCAACACCAAACCACATTCAATAATGAACTAATCAAAACATGCTTTAATACCATCAAAAAGTTACGAGAAGAGATAACTGCTAAATTAACGAAGTTCATTATTGAATTATCAACAGAATTGAAATCAAAAATTGAAGTAAAACAATCTGAAACTGATTTTTGCAAAGAAGGAATACAAAAATTAGAGCGTGAAATTCAATCCATTGATCATCAAATTAGTAGTATTAATTGACAGAAAATCAACTAATTCATTAATTCATTTCGTGATTTTTACCTTAACTATTTTTTTTCTTCCAAAATTTGTATATATTTTTGTATTCCAAACCAATACAAAAACTGCATGGAAGAAGAAAAAGTAATCGAATTCACCGAAGAAGAAATTTCAATGCTCCAAACCATCTGCCGTAAACGTATGGCAAAAGAACCTCTCAACGCACAAATCATCCTATCCATCCTCCAGAAGATGTCTGCTACAGAACCTGAAACCATCACAAACACCCCTGAGCCGCAAGCACAATCGGCAGAAACGCATTTCATGCCTGTGATAACAGGCGATCACAACCCGAAGCAAACCCTTATTCAACGAATCTTGCAGAAATTCAGGGTAGCTGTTTAAGGATGAAACAAAACATTTGAAAGAGGGGGGCAATTGCTCCCCTTTTTTGTATTGCTCAGAGTCCTGAAGAAAATTTTGCTTTACAGGGTTCTGGCTCCTCAATTATTTCTAACTTTCCGCTTCAAATCAACACGTTAACAAAAAATCCAATTTTCTATGACAAAAGCAGAAATCGTAAACGAAATTGCTACCAAGACAGGCATCGAAAAAGTAGCAGTACAAGCCACAGTTGTGTGATGGTCTAGAAAAACTGGACAGAAATTATGTAACTTTAAAATTTCTGTCCT
>DAONDQ010000060.1:0-17429 GCA_035402645.1 Candidatus Cloacimonadota bacterium
TACTTCCTCATCAGGGAATGTGATCGTGACATCCGGTAACCTGACATTTGGAGATATGACATTGAATCAGACAACTGCATCGAGCCAGGCTGTTCAATTTATGATCACCGATACATGTCCCAGCGGCGTGGAGTTAGCATTCAAACTTCATATCCAGGGGATTTATGATAGCAATAATGTCAGTTATGACCTGAATTTCAGTACGAACGAAAACGGTCCCGACTTCATCATCAATAGTATCCAATTAGGTACTGATAATGTCCTTACTCCTGGCGAAACGAGCCAGTTGACGGTGGTACTGAAGAATCAGGGAGCTGTGAATGCAACAAATGTAGCAGCTCATTTATCTTCTCCTAATCCGAATGTAACAATTAATACAGCAAATGCGAATTACGGCACTATTGCAGCCAATGGCACAGGGACAAATAGTACTGCTTTTTCATTAACCGCAAATTCATCGCTTTATGTTGGGACTCCCATAAAGTTGTTTGTAGAAGTTTCCTATAATGGCGGATCATCGCAGATTGTACAAAAAGATATAACCATAGGGAGTCCATTATCTGCCTCGATGACCGGACCGGATGATTATGGCTATATTTGTGTTGCGAATAGCGACAGTCATCCACTAGCCCAAACATATAACTGGATCGAGATTAATCCGAGTCTCGGTGGTACAGGGACATCATTATCTTTATCGGATAATGATACAAATGGTAGCGGAAGCTGGGCAACAGTGACAATGCCATTCTCTCTTCGATATTACGGTGTAATGTACAATCAGATCACGATCTGTTCGAATGGCTTTATCATGCCTGGATCTGAAGGGAGCCAGGAATGGATGAATTGGGTCATCCCCGGACCCATGGTTCCCAAGCCTATTATTGCTCCATTCTGGGATGATTTGATCATACAGAGCACTTCAAAGGTTTGCTACAAGTACGATAGCACGAATCATAAATTCATAGTTGAATGGAGTCAGTTGAGGAATCGTTACGATCAGACACAGATAGAAACATTTGAAGTTGTATTTTACGACGCATTGAATTATGCAACTGCAACCGGTGATAATGCCTTCTTGTTCCAATATAATAGTTTTCATAACGTTGATGCGGGGAATTATGGTGTCGATAATGTCGATCATGGTCAGTATTGTACAGTTGGAATTGCAGATCATACAGGTTTGGTAGGCATTCAATATACTTACCAGGCACTATATCCTCAAACCGCAACAACATTGACAAATAATGCAACCCTTTATTTCACAACGATACCAAGCTATTCGGCTGCACCTAACCCGGTTGTCTTATCCTGTCCAATTACTGAAATTACTGCTGTCTATCCAAACAACCAAATAGACGCTGGTGAGACTGTCTCTCTTTCTCCAGTGATCACGAATTCCGGTTATGGAACCCTGAAAAATTCGACTATTATCTTGAGTTGCTCAGATCCCTATATCACGCTGATCAATGCGAATACGACTCTGAATGCCATCTTATCCAGTCAGAATGCAAGCGTGATCACACCGCTGATCATTGCTGTTTCGGATGAATGTCCGAATATGAGGCAAGTTACTCTTCATCTGCAGTATACCACAACAGATGGTTTGTTCAATTCCGATTTTTCGATCATTGTACATGCACCACAGATCAGTTATGCTTCGTGTTTATTCGATGCAGTGTCGAACCCAATTCTGATTCCGAATTCGACAGTACCGGTTGTTTTGCAAATCCAAAATATGTCGAATCTTCCAATTCAAAACGGGACATTCACTTTTCAGTCCAATCCATATTGGACAGCAATACCAAACCAATTTGCATGTGATATACCGGCATCAGGTTCTGTTGATCTGAATTTCAATCTAACCGTATCTGCATCAGCTCCTCTTGGTGAAGAGATAACCCTTGGCGGTGCGTTTACCATTCCCGCAGTGTATGACAGTACCTTTACCCTGAACCTCATGGTGGGCAACTGGTCAGACCTGGTCATGGAAACTTTTGACAATGCAGAATTGCAGGGTTCATGGTATTTCAGTGATGGGACAAATATAGCTGCTGCTTCTCATATCCATACAACAGGTTCGGAAATTGTCATATCCCCAACTGGAATGAACCAGGGATACCAGGTGGAAACCCCTCTTATCAATGGTTTTGACAGCCAGCTTGTTCAGGTGGGTTTCACCTATTGCAATTTCAATCCGAATGTAGCAAACGCCATCTATGTCAGTTACGATCAGGGGACTACTTGGAATTCCCTGTTCACGTTCAATACTGTACACACAACACCTGTTTCTATCCAGTTCAATATTGCTGATTTACCGGAGAATGTGAGCACAATGCAGTTCAAATGGGTTACAAATACCCTCAGTAACGATACAGGTCAGGTGATATTGGATGATATCCACATTCAATCAGTTCACCATGCTTTGGGTAATGTAAGCGGTAGCGTCAGCATGGAAAGTCTGCCTGCAAATGTAACTCAAGTGAAGATATCATCTCCATATTTACCAGACCAATCTGCATACCCCGATCAAAGCGGTCATTTCAATCTCTCATTATTCCAGGGGGTATATCCATATCTGAAAGCTGAATTACCAGGTTATCTGACCACGTACCTGAACAATATCGGAGTCACAAGTGAACAAACCACAACAATCAATTCATTTGTGATGCCTTACCTGCAGAAACCCATCAATCTGCAATATTCAACAAATCAGGAAATTCTCAACCTGGCTTGGCAATTGGAAAATCCTCCAGTGAAATCTGGAGAAAGAATGGCACCTGATTTTTACAGAATTTACATCGTACAGAATAATATTGTGACAGAAGATACAACAACTGCCCTGAATTATCAGTACACATTAGTCGAAGGGAACTATACGATTTACGTCAAAGGTGTATTCCACGATTCAATGGGTCAGGAAGCTGTCAGTAGCAGTTCCAATGTACTTCAGTTCGCATATACTGCCAATGAAGATAACATCCAGGTTCCCAACATATTTGCCTTGGAACGGAATTATCCAAACCCCTTTAATCCTTCCACTACAATACGTTATGCAATCAAGGATCAGGGAAGAGTGACCCTTCGTGTTTACAATGTGAAGGGGCAACTTGTGAATACACTGGTCAATGACATCAAGTCTCCGGGGAAATATTCGCTTATATTTGATGGAACAGATACCTTCGGAAAATCCCTTGCGAGCGGAGTTTATTTCTATCGGTTATCATCTGGAAACCAGACAGTTACGAATAAAATGATCCTGGTTAAATAGTAGATTCCTACCTGAAAGGGCGATCAGTACTGGTCGCCCTTTTTTCATTTATTGGCTGAATTATTGCATATATCAAATATATCAAATGGAATATTATCTGAATCAGCTGTTACATGAATGAAATGAATCCTGCCCCTTTATAACTATGATAACTTATTACAATAAATAGATTAAGGAGAAATGTATGAAACGGGTAGTTATCCTAATTACCTTTTTTTGTATGATCGGCTTGTTGACAGCCCTGGTCAGTAATTACAATTTTTCATCAACAACGGAAACGTATTCTGAAATCTCAGGTGGTACAATTCTTGGTACTGCTACGAATGACGACTTAAACTTCAATAATATCTCTCTGGGTTTCGATTTTGTATTCAATGGTGTTACCTATTCGAATGTTAGCATCAATACAAATGGATTTCTGGTCATGGGAAGTACGGCTGTGAATAGTCTCGTGGCGATCAGCAATCCTAATGTGAGTGGATCCAACAATCTTGCTGCTGCAATGAATCGTGATCTGAAAGGAAAAAGCAATGGCGAATTGATGACCCTGACAACGGGTATTGCACCCAATCGGGTCTTTACAGTACAATGGAAGAATTACCAGCGTCTTGGTTCATCTTACAATGCAGATCAATTCAATTTCCAAATACGTCTGTATGAAAATTCAAACCAAGTTGAATACCGTTATGGTAATATTGTAATGTCCACGACTGCGAATAATACATTCCAGGTTGGACTTCGTGGAGATAATAACAGCGATTTCTTCAATCGCAGTGTGGTTAGCGGAACCAATACATGGGACACCTCTGTTGCAGGAACAGTGAATACAGCTACCTGTATCATGACTCCCACTCTTGTACCGACCAACGGTTTGGTTTATCGGTTCAGCAGTTCAGCCATAATCGTGGCACCTGGGCATGCAGTTCTCATATCTCCCGCGGATGCATCCACATGGATTGCTCCTTCAACTACATTGAACTGGTCTACCGGGATAGGCAATCCTACAGGATACAAGTTGTATTTTGGAACCGACAATCCCCCGACCAATATCGTGAATGGTTCTGATTTAGGAGCAAATACCAGTTATGATCCGAATCCAAATTTAACTCTGAATTCTACCTATTATTGGAAGGTTGTTCCCTATAATTCCGCAGGTGATGCAGTGAGTTGCCCTGTTTGGTCATTTTCAACTGCCAACATTCCCGGAGTAGCAGGAATTGTCATTCCAACAGATTTAAGCACCAGTGTACCGGTTACGAGTTCTCTGAACTGGTCTGCTGGAGTAGGTAATCCAACAGGATATAAGTTATATTTCGGAACAGACAATCCTCCAACCAATGTTATGAACGGGACTGATCTTGGGAATGTGATCACATATGACCCCAATCCCGACATGTCCTACCTGATGACATATTACTGGAAAGTGGTTCCCTATAATGAATATGGAGATGCTGTATCCTGTCCTGTGTGGTCATTCACCACTGCGGATAACACTCCTGAAACAACCACCGTAACGATTGGTACCGGATCGGTTTTACTGAATACGATCCCCCTCAATATGTATTTCAAGAGCAGTCTCTCGGAAACCATATATTTGGCAAGTGAGATCAACTCCACAGGATTCATTACAGGCCTCACCTGGTATTCAAATTTTGTGACGAACCTCTTATCCAAGCCAACCAAGATATGGGTTGGGGAAACTACTCAAACATCTCTTCTTTCCAGTTGGATCAGCAATTCATCCTTGACCCAGGTCTTTAGTGGAAATGTAAACTATCCGAGCGGCATCAACAATATCAACATCACGTTTACAACACCTTACCATTATATGGGTGGAAATTTGGTCATTATGGTACAGCGTCCTTTGGACATTGAATTCTTCAATTCGAGTGATACTTTCTATACAACACTGGATAATACGGATGCATACCGGACAAGAGAATATCATAATGATACGGTTGAACTAAGTCCTATTGCTCCGTATGGTGCCCAAACCATAAACAATATTCCGAATGTATCATTTACAATACAACATACAAGCGGTACTGTGGATGGATATGTCACAAGCAATTCCTCTCCGGTCTCCGGGGCGATTGTCCGCGTTGATAATTCCAGTGTGACTGGGACAACAGATGCAAATGGCTATTATTCCATCTCGAACGTAATTGCCGGTACACATACTCTTACCGCCACCAAGCATGGCTATTATGATCTAAGCGGAAATGTGACTGTCATTAACGGTCAGACACATAACCTGAATTTCGTGATCTCTCCGATTCCTTCTGTCCAGGTGACAGGTCGCCTGGTTCTTGCAACCAACTCCATCCAGGGTGTGCCCAATGCTTCGGTATCTTTGACCGGATATGCTAATTATTCAGCGGTCACTGATAGTAGCGGTTACTTTACCATCAATAACGTCTATACCAATAACACTTATTCATATACGATTGTTGCATCGGGTTATCTGAATGTAACGGGAAGTGTGATTGTAGCTGCTGCAAGTGTGAATATGGGAAATCTGCAGGCAGTGGTCTACAGAGATATGGCTGCCTTGTCCTTCACTGGGAATAATACACCAAATGCTGGTACAAGCACAGCATATGTGGTCACGGTTAAGAATCTTGGGACGATAACCGAAACATCCTATCAGATCAATCTCGTGGACAGTACATCAGGTACAGTGGCTTCATTCGCTGGACCTGTTATTGCTTCCGGAGCCACAATCCCGGTAACGGTAAACTGGACACCACTAGTAACAGGAGCACGCATTATTTATGCATATGTTTCACTTACATCTGATGAGAATATTGCAAATAACACCACTTCTTCCATCTACTTCTCGATCCAACCTGCCGGTACGATCACAACCACGATCGGAACTGGAACTGTTACGTCGTATCTTGTTCCTATCAATATGTATTATAAGACCAGTCTTACGGAATCGATTCTATTTGCTTCTGAAATCGGCAATACAGGATTGATATCCGGACTCAACTGGCGTAATTATTTTATGAATACCAATCTGCAACAAAGACCCACAACAATCTGGATCGGGGAAACAGACAGCACATCCTGTTCTTATGGATGGATTCCTTCCACGCAAATGACCCAGGTCTTCAGCGGAAATGTGAATTACCCGATTGGGACGAACAATATACATATTGATTTTCCAACTCCTTATCAATATAATGGAAGAAATCTTGTGATCATGGTTTTGAGACCCCTGGATACAGTGTACTACACAAGCGGAGATACTTTCTACAATACAAATGATACAGTTCACCAGAACAGGTCTCGCGAATACCATAGCGACGAAGTACAGGCAGATCCCACTGCTCCACCAACAGGTGCTGCTTCAAGTTACTACCCCAATACAACGCTTTTCTTCCTTGCGGATACAACGATTTTGAATGGAACAGTGACTTCCGGAGTCACTCCTCTCAACGGAGCTTCGATTACTTTGGATAGTAGCTCGTATTCGGCGGTTACCAATGTAAGCGGTGTTTACAGCATTGCTCATATTACTCCCGGAACTTATACCGTAAGAGCATCCATGACCGGATATTATCCTGCGACACAACCTGTAACGATCATCATGGACCAGACTCATACAGTGAATTTCAATCTTACAGCAATTCCACAGGTAACGATCAGCGGTCATCTGATCGCCAATACAAACGTCTCACAGGGACTTTCGGGTGCATTGGTGACGATTACTGGCGAGACAGTATTTACGACTACAACGAACACAAATGGTGATTTCAGTATCATTGTTCCCGGCAATATCACTTATTCATATTCGATCAGTGCAAGCAGTTTGATCACGGTTACAGGGAGTTTTGTCACCGTTGCCTCGAATATCGATTTGGGAACCATCATGCTTACAGAGACACTTACTGCACCGACCAATGCGACTGCTGTTTATGGAAACGATGATATGATCCTGGCATGGAGAGACCCCAATGCAGCCAATAACTTCATGACGGAGAGTTTTGAAGGAACTACCTTCCCACCAACCGACTGGACCCAAACCATTACCGATAACTCAGGGACCAGCCCATTTGGTTTACTCCCGACCTGGAGCACTTATAGCGAAGTCACATTGGGCGAGTTGACACTCACACCTCATGAAGGGAGCAAACAGGCTCTGGTAGTATGGAACACGGCACCCCAGGATGAATGGATGAAAACTTCACAATTTACCTGTCCATCCAATGCAACGCTCAAATTCTGGATGTATGGTCATACTGGTTCGCAGCACTGGGATCATTATTATGTAAAGGTATCCACGAATGGTGGTACGAGTTGGACGATTCTCTGGGATGCAACATCACTGCCAGAAGCAGATAATCACTATACAACACCAATCAGCATATCACTTTCAGCTTATGCCAATCAGAATATCAAGATTGCCTGGCAGGCTGTGGATGGGGATGGGAACGGTTTGTGGTATATCTGGGCAATCGATGATATTTCTATTTCGACTCCAGCCAAGAATATTCATTTTGATACAGAAAACCTGATCTCTGAAAGCAGAAGTGCTTCTTCAACTGGAAAATCAGTTCCAGGTTATGTATCTTCTACACATATCAATCGTGATGGAACTCCATCAATCATTCTTGCAACTTCGAAATCCCTGGTGACAGATTCACAGCGTTCTTTCATCGGTTATAAGGTTTGGCGTTTGTTACCCGGACAGGAAAACATTGAAGGTGCATGGAGTCTGTTGACACCCACGATGGTAACAGAAACGACTTATCGCGATACCATGTGGAATACGCTTGGAACCGGTTTATTCAAATGGGCAGTGAAGTCTGTGTACTCTGCGGATATCACATCCTCTCCGATCTTTACGAACCAGGTACCAAGACTTACTTTCAGTGCTGATATTACAAATGCTGAAATTCCTGTGACAGTTCATTTTACAGAAAGTGCTGCACTGAATGACGTTACCCGTTCCTGGAATTTCGGTGATGGAATCACTTCCGTGGAAACGAATCCAGTACATATTTATGAAAGACCAGGTGTTTATTCGGTTTCACTGACAGTCAGCGATTCCCTGGGTCACTCATCAGTCTATACGAGAACTGACTATATTACAGCCACTCCGCATATTCCATTGGCGCAACTGACTTCAAATCCAATCATGGATTTTGGTTCTGTTTATCTGGGTATCAGTTCACAACCGATGAACGTCGTGATCAGTAATCCCGGGACAGGTGTTTTGACAATCAGTGGTATTTCCTTCTGGCAACCTGCTACGAAATTCAGTACCTTAGATGTCACCTTCCCGCAGGATGTTCAACCCGGTTCAAGCATCAATATACAGATGGTGTTCACACCAACAAATACTGCAGTTGTAAGAGATAGTATTCGAATATACAGCAATGCGCAAGATCATCCGTTCATTGGTGTGCGTTTAACAGGTGTTGGAAGATATGTACCGCCAGTAGCGCCTGATAATGTGGAGATCAGTTTCAATGCGGAAGATGCCAGCATTTCCTGGTCACCTGTTAGTACATCAGTTCTTGGAACGCCGATTACCCCTGATTGCTACATGGTGCTCTATAATGAAATTCCAAATGATGATGATCATTTCTGGTACCTGGGGAACACAACCGGACTGAATTTCACACATCAGGGTGTGACCTTATTCCGGAACTCCATGTTCTATAGGGTGGTTGCTGTGAAATTCTATCGCGGTGAAGATGAAGCTGCTTTCAATGAACTTGTTTCCAAAAAAGAACAGGTAAGTTGGAAAGAACTGAAAGATCTACTCGACAAATAAGATAAATACGTAGAGACGCCCTATACGGGCGTCTCTCTCTTTGATCTGGAGTTCAAACTTCCTTCGAGACATAAGATGAATCGAGACCTAAAGGATGTGCGGACTTCAGATCATGTTGCTATGTAGAGCAGGACTCCGATCCTGCTGAAAGAAATATATCCTCCTTGAAGGATATTTTTGAAGTCCGCATCGCCCCTAAATCATCAAATAGACAACAATCCCGAAGGCGATTTGAACTCCAAAAATATCCACCCCATTCTATGCGGCGCTGCACATCTCACACGTAGGCATTTTAAGTCCAATGTAGTAAGTCCCGATGTGGTACATAAAATACCCACTGAAATATATACAAACGATTGTTAACCAACTCACAAATCTCACTAAACCATCTCTTAGGTTTTAAGGGTTGGTTAAGAGAATCTTGGGAGATGCTTGGCGGATGCTTGAGGGTGGCTCATCAGAAATTCAATATGAAACAAAAAGGCACCGGTCAGGTTGACCGGTGCCTTTTCGATTTCTATTTAGTTATTTCGCTGTGGATTTTGCATAGACCCTGAAGAATCTCAGGTTATCTATCTGCGTATATTTAAACGATACAATTCCACCAGCTTCATCGAATGTTCCGTCATTGGATACATCGGTGAAGGATCCATAAGGATCAGCAGAGGCTTCGACACGATAGGAAGCTGCACCAGCGATGCTGCTCCAGGTGAGGAACATGTTATCACTATCTGTTGTAAGGGTCACTACAGGAGTATCCAGGGATGCGGAAGGACCTGTGTGTGAACCAAGATAGGTGAATGTATCGACAGCATAGACAATCCATTCAGAATTGGTAGCATTTGTACCGGCAGAGGCTGTCCAATCGATATTGCCGTGGATTGTTTCAGATTTACGAACGATAGTATGATCCTTGGTTGCAGTTGTTGTACCTGCTACATCCCAACCTGCTCCAGGAACACCTGTACTAAGATTGGGTATACCAATTACATCGATTAATACATCATTCTTGAATAAACCAATTGCATCATTACCATTGAAATTCAAGGTAATTGCTGTGAAATCAGCAACTGCTAGGATAGTTGCATTTGCCGAAGAATGAGCTGCAACAAAGACATCATTCGCTGCTAATGTACCTGCTAATACGAATGTAGTTGTCCAATCTGCTCCGTTAAATGCTTCTTTTAAAGAATATTGAGTTAAATCCACAGTAGCACCTGTAGGATTGTATATCTCAATTGCCTTGTTATTGTTTGAACCTTCAATATATTCAGATATAAAAAGGTCAGGTGTGTTGTTCACTGTACCGGTAATAACCGTGATAACATTGGAATTAGCACTCGTACCGGCTGTGCTGTAAGCACGAACACGATAATAGTACGTTGTGGAAGCAGTCAAACCGGATACAGCTTGTGTGAGACCGGAAACAGTCAAGTCCTGGTATCCGGTCACATAAGTGGAGAAATCATACACCAATGATACATCCAATCTGTATGATTCTGCATTGGCTGCAGCACTCCAGGTGGCAGTGAAACCAGTGGTGGAAATACCCGTAGCATCTGTTGCTACAGGGACATCAGGAATCACGGATGTTGTGCCTGTGGTTACTGTGATTGTATTGGAATTGGCGCTTGTGCTTGCTCCATCATATGCCCTAACCTGGTAATAATAAGTAGTGCCTTCGGCAAGACCTGTTACAGATTGTGTTAATCCGCTGACTGTCAGGTCTTGGTAACCAGTGACATAGGTTGTATAGGAACTGGAAGTGGATACATCCAAACGATAGCTGGTTGCTGTTGCGACTGCACCCCAATTTGCTGTGAAACCACTTGTTGTGATATCTGTAGCTGCGGTGGCCACTGGAGCAGTAGGTGGTGTTAATGGCTCATTATGCAAGCCCAAGCCTGAGAATGTATCGATTGGATAAACCAACCACTCTGAATCAGTTGTGTTTGTTCCTGCTGAGGTTGCCCAGTTTGTATTACCTTGTGTAACAGCAAGCTTGCGTATAAGAGTATGATTAGCTGTTGCAGTAGTAACTCCTGCAACATCCCAACCGACACCGGGAACACCTGTTCCAAGTGCAGGAATACCAATCACATCGATAAGTACTGGTGTAGTTGTACCTTTAAACAAGCCAACTGCATCATTACCATTGAAATCCAGTGAAGATGAAGTCATATCACCATAAGGTAATATAAATGCTTCTGAGCTTGGATGTACAATGACAAATACGTCACCGGCAGCAATACTGCCTGCTAAGGAAATCGGTGTGCCACTCCAGGCTCCGCCATTCCTGCCTAAATTCACTTGATAGCCTGAAAGGTCAATGGCTCCGGAAGTTGGATTGTATATTTCCAGGGCTTTATTTGTATTTGAACCTTCCAGGTATTCAGAAATCATAAGATCACCAGTAACAATGGTTCCTGTCAACACAGTGATCGTACTTGAATTATCACTAGTACCTGCTGTATTATTTGCACGAACACGATAATAATATGTCGTGGCAGCAGTTAGACCACTAACAGCTTGGCTAAGTCCACTAACAGTTAAATCATTGTAACCAGTTACAAATGATAAGAAAGTATCAACAGTGGAAACATCAAGACGATAGCTTGTAGCACCTGTGGAGGCATTCCAGTTTGCTGTGAAACCAGTTGTTGTAATGGAAGTTGCAGTTATGGCTACGGGTGCAGATGGCACAGTTGGAATCACTGAGCCAGAAGTTACTTCAACATCGTCAAAGTACAAACTACCACCGCTTCGGACAGTCATATACCAGCGAAGCCAATAATTACCCGTCAGGTTCAGATCAACTGTTTTCTGTGAATAATTATTTGTTATAGTTCCTGTATCAGTGCCATTTGCTACGAAAGTTGTCACATTCATCCAACTTGCAGAGTCTGCTGTAGCAACTTGTAATGTTATCGTATAATTTGATGTAGTGCCGGAAGTACGTCCCCAGAAAGTTAATTGCGTTGGATTGGTAAGCAGAGGTGTTCTGACCCATCCGTTCACTTTATTTGTACCGGCATAATTCGTACCACCGTGAGCATTTCCTGCGGTTGTCATAATATAGGAACCGAATTCTGACACCCCCCAGCCTGTTGGTGGGATTGCCGTAGATGAACCTTCGAAGCCTTCTGATAGAATCACGGAACCGTTACCATATAAAGTAGTAGCGGTAATCGTATTAGAATTACCGCTTGTTCCTGCAGTGTTATTCGCACGGACACGATAATAATAAGGTGTCGCAGCACTTAAACCTGTAACGGCTTGGGTCAAGCCGGAGACTGTCAAATCGTTGTAACCCGTTACAAAAGAAGCGAAAGTATCAACAGTTGAAACATCCAGGCGATAGCTGGTTGCACCTGTGGAAGCATTCCAGGTTGCTGTGAAGCCAGTTGAAGATATTCCCGTTGCAGTAGTGGCTACCGGAGCATCTGGTATGGTTACAACAGCAGAAGTTGTTGCTGTGATCACATTTGAATTATCACCTGTTCCCGTAGCATTCACGCCACGAACACGATAATAATAGGTTGTGGATGCAGTAAGACCTGTCACAGCCTGTGTAAGACCGCTGACTGTCAGATCTTCGTAACCGATTACGTAGGAAGCAAATGTATTGGAAGTCGAGACATCCAATCTATAACTTGTTGCTGTGGATGCGGCATTCCAATTGGCTGTAAAGCCTGTTGTAGTAGGAGCTGTAGCTGCTATAGAAACAGGAGCTGGTGGAACTGTTGGAGTAGTTGAACCGGAAGTGATTTCCACATCATCAAAATACAAACTACCACCGCTACGAGCAGTCATGTACCAACGAATCCAGTAGCTTCCTGTAAGATTGAGATCCACTGTCTTCTGAACATAGGTACTTGTCATGGTTCCTGTATCAGTACCATTTGCAACAAATGTGGTCACATTGTTCCAGCTTGTGGAATCAGAAGTTGCTGTCTGTATCGTAATTGTAAAATTGGAGGTTGTACCGGAAGCACGTCCCCAGAAAGTCAGTTGAGTCGGATTCGTTAAGAGGGGTGTACGCACCCAACCGTTGATTTTATTTGTTCCTGCATAATTGGTTCCTGCATGAGCATTTGTTCCCATGGTTTGTATGTAAGCTCCACCTGTGCCGGTACCCGTAGCAGTTAAAGCCCAACCTGTAGGCGGAGTTGCATTAGTTGCCCCCTCAAATCCTTCCGTGATTGTGATTGGTGCGCTTCCGGAAGTCAGGGTGGTAATTATATTTGAAGAAGTTCCGGCAGTTTCATTCACAAATGAACGGACCCGGTAATAATAATTAGTTCCGGCAGTTAAACCGGATACTGCAATGCTGGTACCTGTGACCTGGTAAGCCTGGTAACCATTCACATAAGTTGAAAAGTCACTGGCTGTGGAAAGGTCGAATTCATAGGTGGTGACACCGGATGCAGCGTTCCAGTTTGCCGTGAAGCTGTTATCCAGTACATCTGTCGCTGCTATGGCAGTGACGCTTGGGATATCATTATCATGAATTGTCAAGTTGAATGAACCATAGTTACCTGCAGAAGCACTGGTACCGCCACTGATATTGGTGAGGGAGAATACTAAAGTCTCATCTCCTTCAAGAAGAACATCATCAGTCACTGTAACAGTGATAGTTTGATTAGCAGAACTACCTGCAGGGAAAGTGATCGTCTGTGTTGTATAGCCGTTCACATCAGCAGAACTGCCGTCAGTCAATTGAATCTGAGCAGTAGTGGCTGTAGTGGAACTTGGATTCAGAATTCCAACTGTAAGAGTTACTGTTCCGGTATTTTCATTCACCTCAGCACTAGCGGGACTGAACTGAATCGTGGTATTGGCAGTGGAACCACCCCAAATGGAAGAAACATATTCAGGATGATCAACAAAAGGATTACGATTACCCATGAAGGAATAAATATTCGCATTACGGGTTGATTCCTTGGTATCAACCGGGTCGGCACTATTCCAGGTAATGAGGGTGGGAAGCATGTCCACACCGTCAATACTAAGGCTCATATTATAACGAACCGAGAAATACAGCAATGCACGTGCAAGGTCACCCTTATGCTGGTCAGCCGGTTCAAACACGGTCTTACCTGCTGCGTTTGTTCCTCTCTTACTAACATAGCCATTAAATGAGGGGAATGTTGTTCCAACATTGGTAACCACATCAAAGGGCAGATTTCCACGGGAGGAATTCACAACGGAATTTGTTGGGAAAAGATGATGCAGGTCTGCCTTTTTCTTGGAAGCATCAGTCGTACCAAACCAGCTTTGAGCAAATGTATGCTCGGTATTGGGATCAGATGAACCATCGTAACTTGAACTGACCGTATAATCCTTACCTGTATATACACAACGGACAACGTTGCTCACATTATCCAAGGTCTGGAACATGTAAGCTTTTGAACCGTCATAACTTGTGTTTGTATTTGTTGCGATAAGAGTGTGTAAACCTGATTTTAAAGCATCTCCGGTCAAACCATTTACAGGAGTATAATAGCCACTGTAAGGGTCGGCTGAGGTAGCCTGTGTAATAATACTTGAGTTTGCACTTGTTCCATATGTATTATATGCTCTTACTCTGTAGTAGTAGGTTGTGGAAGCGGATAAACCGGATACTGTCTGAGAAATGCCTGTGACTGTAAGATTATTATAACCTGATACAAAAGAGCTAAATGTATTGGAAGTTGAAACGTCAAGACGGTAGGAAGTGGCATCAGAAACAGTATTCCAATTCGCAACAAAGGAAGTGGAAGTTACGGAAGTCGCAGCGACTGCCACAGGTGCAGACGGGGGACTTGTTCCACTGGCAACAAATGTAAGTTCATCACCGTAAGCAGTTCCCTGGCTGTTGGTGGCATAAGCTCTCACATGATAGGTCGTTGAAGCAGTCAATCCGGTGATTGCACTGACAAAAGAACTGGATCCAGATCCTTCGGAGGAATGACTGTCAGATATTGTTGGTGTTCCGCCTGTATTCCAGCAAACACCTTTTGCAGTAAGAGCTGCACCGCCATCAGAAACAAGAGTTCCACCACTGACGGCAGAGGTTGGTGTAATGGAAGTAATGGCAACAGTAGTTATTGTTGCTACAGCCGGACCGGAACTGTTGGCAGTAATGGATACATTATCAACTGCCAGACACTGTGCATTACTGGTTGTCGTACCGGAGGTCACTGCATAGTTCCATGCAAGATATAGGGTCCCGGATATCGCAAGTGTTTGCGAAAGGGTCTTATTTGTGACTGATGTTGTAGCGCCTGGAGCAGTGGTATAACCATTATTGGAAGCTTCACCACCGGTAAAGGAAGTGAGGAAATCGCTTCCGGCGCTTGTCCAGGTGGAGCCATCAGTAGAATAATACATTTGAATCGAGAAACCGGCAGAATTGGTTCCCATCCGGTATTTCTCAACATCATAGGAAATTGTGAAATTACCGATTGCAGAACCTGTATTTACAAGTTTCACATACAGGTTTCCGCTTTTGGTAGCGGTGCTGGAAGATAACCAGCCTATTGAACGGTCTGTCGCAGAAGCAGGTACACCGGCTCCAAGATTCCAGATACCATTTTGAGCACCGGTGGCCATGCTGTTTCCACCCTGTAGCTCCGTAGCTGAAACAGCAGCGGTATAAGTGCCTACAGTCCTTGCTGTTGTGTTTTTATCTGCCTTCCAATCTGTTGGAAGGCTAGCAGTAGCAGATGTACCAATCACATCGAAGTTCTGTGAAACAGGACTTCCAATGCTGATATCCACTGCACATGCCATCGCTGCAAAGAGCAGCATTAACATGAAGAGAGATACTTTCTTTTGTGTCATATCGACCCCTTTGTTCTCTTTTTTACTTATCATTAAGGAATATTTCACCTAATTACATATATAGTATATGTCGGAATCAGGAATTTAAAAATTCAAAATCACCATATTGCTGTCAATACTTAAAGTTAATTGCTTGAATATAAGGGAGTTCAGGCGATGTATAGTGAATTTATCTTAACGTTAAAAGCTATTAGAAATGATCAGAAATATGATGATATTGAGAGGATAAAAAAAGAGACGCCTTGCCCAGGCGTCTCTTTTAGAAGATTATTTTGTCACAGATACAGCAATCACGCGATAGAATTTCATCGAAGTTGTCATGGGTACTGTCCAGGTAAAGGTATTACCAACCTGGTTGAAAGTACCCGAACTGCTGATATCCGAGAAGGTGCCATTTGCAGAATCGGTTGCTTCCACCCGATAAGTTACGGGTGCTTGCGGGACAGCTGTCCACGTGAGCACAATGAAACCTGAAACCAATGAGATACTGATAACAGGAGTCTGGATCGTTGCCGAAGCTCCGATATGTGAACCGAGATAGGTGACCGTATCAAGCGGATATACCACCCATTCGGAATTACTCGTGCTTGTCCCTGCCGAAACTGACCAGTCCGTATCTCCGTGCGTGATCGTGGAATGACGCAATACTGTATGGTCTTTTGTGGCAGCACTGGTTCCAGCTATATCCCAACCTGTTGTGGGGTCATAACCCGGAACACCTATCACATCGATCAGTTGTCCATTCTTCTCCAACCCGACAGCATCATTCCCATTATAAATCAAAGCTGAACTGGTCAAATTGGATTTAGCAAGAATGTCTGCATTCGACGAAGAATTTGATACTACGTAAGTTGAACCTGCAGCAAGAGTACCGCTGAGAGCTATGGAAGATGTATTCCATGCATCACCGTTCATTGCCTGTTTTAAAGTGTAAAGCGATAGATCAATTGACGAGGAAGTTGGATTATACAATTCAATCGCCTTATTATTACTGCTGCCTTCCAGGTACTCAGAAATGAAGATGTCCGGTGTTGAAGAAACAGCAGAAGTCATGACGGTGATGATATTCGAATTAGCACTTGCACCTTGCGCATTTACCGCACGAACCCGATAATAATAGGTGGTATTGGGATCCAGACCTGTAACAGCATGAGTGAGGTTGGGTTCTGTTGCATCCTGGTATCCCGTCAGATCAGACGCAAATGTATTGGATAGGGATACATCCAATCGATAAGAAATAGCCCCTGACACTGAGTTCCACTTAGCCGTGAAGCTGTTAGCTGAAATATCTGCTGCTGTAATCGCAACCGGAGCAGAAGGTACAGCGAGTGTTGTTGTCGTAATTGTATTGGAGTTAGCTCCCACCGTATCATTGATCAGGGAACGGACACGATAATAGTATGTCATACCCGTGGTCAATCCAGCCACTGCGACGCTTGTCCCGGTTACCTGAAGGGCATCGTAACCTGTCACGAATGATGAAAAATCACTGCTTGTGGAAAGATCGAATTCATAAGTCGTGATTCCTGAGGCAGCATTCCAGTTTGC
>DAONDQ010000061.1:0-17134 GCA_035402645.1 Candidatus Cloacimonadota bacterium
ATTGCTTGAATCACTTCATGGGAAATACAATCTATGTCTTGTTACCAATGGCATTTCTCGAGTTCAGCATTCAAGAATCCGGAAGGTGGGGTTTGACAAATTCTTTCCGCATGTCGTAATTTCTGAGGAAATCGGATTTTCAAAGCCAAATCCTTCATTCTTTCATCATGCCTTGCAATTGCTTGGAAACCCACCGGTTCAAAAGGCACTGATCATCGGAGACAATCTGAAATCAGACATTGAAGGAGGGCTTGGAACTGGGATGCACGCCTGTTGGTTCAATCCGAAGAATGAGAAACCTGCGGATGAAATTCTACCCACTTATATCATCTCTAAACTAAGTGACCTCACAAATATTTTGACATTGTAGAACCAAAATATTTAAAGGATTTGATTAAAAAACAATGACATGGATTAAATCCGTAATCTGCTCGAACCTATTACTCTGCTAAAAAAGGAGTAGGCGATGAAAAAAGTGAGTATTTTAATCTGTATAATCATCCTGTTGTCAATTGTCGTTTCATGCAGCAAGGATGCTCCTTTAGGTTCCAAACAGAATCCGATCAAGATGTATTTTGTGCCTTCCATGGAAGCGGGTAAGATCATTACCAGCGGGGAAGCCATTTCCAATTATCTACACGCGAAAACAGGCTATTATTATAAGGTAGCTGTTCCCACAAGCTATGCAGCCGTGATTGAAGCTCTCGGTACGAACGAGGCTGATATTGCATGGCTTGCCACATTTGCCTACATTCTTGCACATCAGAAATATGGCGCTGAAGTCGTTCTGACAACTGTTAGGAACGGACTGAAGCAGTATCGTGGTCAGTTTGTTGCGAAGTCTGACAGCAAGATGAGTTCAATCGATGATATCAAAGGGAAGACCATAGCCTATACTGATGCTGCATCAACATCTGGTTATATCTATCCATCTGCCATATTGAAACAGAAAGGGATTGAACCGGGTAAAACCTATTTTGCCGGTAGCCATCCTGCTGCAATTCTTGCAGTATACCAGGGTACTGCCGATGTGGCGGCTTCCTTCTGGTCACCGCCGGATATCAACAACATTCCACAGGACTCAAGAAAGACAATTGTCGAAACTTATCCGGACGTATACCAGAAGATCAAGATCATAGGCTTTACTGACTGGATTCCCAACGATACGGTTACTCTCCGCAAAGGACTCGATCCCAAGATGAAGGAAAAGATCGTGGCAGCCCTTCTTGATTTTGCTTCTTCTTCCACAGGTCAGAAAGAATTGAAGGACCTATACCAGATCGATGGTCTTGTTCCTGCTACTGATGCTGATTATGACATTGTACGAACCACTCTCAAGAGTTTAGGATTTGATCCCGAGAAAATGATTCAATGAGTCCTTTATTAGAAATTACAGATCTGCATAAAGTCTACCCCAATGGAACTCATGCGCTGAAGAATATCAATCTTACAGTGGATGAAGGTGAATTTATTATTCTTCTCGGTTTGTCCGGTTCCGGTAAATCAACACTTCTACGTTGTATCAATCGACTGATAGAACCCACCCAGGGTGAGATTAAATTCGATGGCAATGATGTCACAGGTGCAAAGGGTGATCAACTCCGAAAGATCAGATGCAATATAGGTATGGTCTTTCAGCAGTTTAATCTCATCAAGAACCTAAGTGTCATGACCAATGTGCTTACAGGCAGATTGGGTCATCACGGTATCATAGCAAACTGGAAGAAATCCGAAATAGAAACTGCCAACCAGAATCTGATTCGTGTCGGGATGAGCCATTATGCAGACAGGCTTGTGAAAAACCTGAGCGGTGGACAGCAGCAGCGTGTTGCCATCGCCCGAGCATTGATGCAGGAGCCCAAGCTTATTCTTGCTGATGAACCTGTGGCAAGTCTCGATCCTGCAACAGCCGATTCTGTGATGCAGCATTTAGGTGATTTGAACAAAAAAGACAATATAACTGTCGTATGTTCTCTCCATTTTCTTAGTTTGGCACGTAAGTATGGAACTCGTGTCGTGGCTTTGAAAGATGGTGAGATAGTATTTCAAGGAACTCCCCAGGAGATAGATGATGAACGATTCAAAGCCATCTATGGCGAAGATGCCAAACAAGTCGAAATCCGCTGATAATAAAGCCCCAAACTGGCTGAAAGCGGTAGCGTTCGACTATGTTACCTGGCTTTATATCTTCGGGAGTATTTATTATTTATTGATCAAATGGCTGGAATGGGACAATGCAACCATCATTCGGCTATTTTCCAATTTCATTCCCTTAGATCATAGTTTGTGGATCGTCACCCACGGTCTCACTCTCAGTATCCTTATTGCCCCAGCATTATTAGCAATGCTCATGCTACTTACGAAGGATTCTCTCGGTGTGAAGCTTTTCCTGCCCGAAACGGTCAAACAAGGCAGACGGTTCCAGAGGCTGTGGGGAATGAAATTATTGTTGCTCCTGGTACTGACGGTTGTTGTCGGCTATGTCATAGTTGAGATCCAACCTGTTAAGTTCTTCACGCATTTCAGGAATGCAAAGGGGATTGTATCAGGGCTGCTTCATCCGAATTTCGATATTCTCACCAGCATGCTTTTTGCTCTTGCAGAATCAGTCATGCTGGCACTCATGGCAACCATTATTGCCATACCCTTTGCCTGTGTATTGAGTTTCTTTGCAGCTCAGAATCTGATGAAGAAGCATTGGTACGGAAGATTGATTTATTATCTGAATCGAACCATTGCCACGATATTCCGTTCCATTGAAGCCATCGTCTGGGCAATCATCTTTTCAGTGTGGGTGGGAATCGGTCCTTTTGCCGGTATGCTGGCGTTGATGATCCATTCCGTGGCATCACTGGTGAAACTCTATTCCGAGCAGATCGAGAGTATAGACAACGGGCCTGTCGAAGCCATCAAGGCTACAGGTGCTTCCACACTCCAGGTTTGGAGATTTGCTGTGGTTCCCCAGATCCTTGGTCCCTTCCTGGCATTCACGATTTACCGATGGGACATCAATGTCCGTATGGCGACCATCGTTGGCTTTGTCGGTGGCGGCGGTATCGGACTTGCCCTTCAACAGCAGCAGCAAATGCTTGCCTGGCGTAATGTCGGTGTCATCATGTGGCTCATTGCCATCGTGGTATGGGTCATGGACATCGTTAGTGCCAAGATACGCGAAAAGCTCATGGATGTTTAGTATTCTATAATAGATGACTTTTAGGGGGTTCCATGTCCATCACACCCCGCTTCATTCCATTCACAGAAGACCTGGTACGAACTGTCCTTGAGAAAGAAACTGCTGACAGTACGATTCTAATATTCCCAACCGATGCTTCCAAGACAGAAGCACAGCGTCTTCACAGGCAGAACTGGCAATTCGGGGATATCCGTTTTCTCAGCATGAGTGAATTGAAATCCTACCTTTTCATCCCCGACCACCCGATTGTGAAAGAGGAAAAGCGTGCCCTTCTTTTATATCAGGCGATGAATGAACAGGTTCGTTCACACTTCAATATCAGCAACTACTTCCAATCAGTTGACCTCGCCAACAAGTTCTTCCAGTTCTTTGAAGAACTGAATGACGAAATGATCGACCCATCCTCCCTGCTCTCCATTCTCGAGAAAGAGGATGCAGACCTCCAGGATTGGCAGAAAACTACGTATCAGAATCTTTTGCTCCTGAAGGACGATTATGCCAAAGTGTTGAAGATCAAGGGATTTGAAGATAACATCTTTGCTCAACAGGCACGGAATCTACGACTGGATTTACTTCAGGAATATTCCAGGTTCATCTTCGTGAATCAATTTTATTATTCCGAACTGGAAATGAAAATAAGCAGTTTCCTTGAAAGCAATGGCAAAGAAGTGGTGATATACTATCACATGCCTGAAATCATTTTAAAACAAAAGGATTGGAGCTTACAGGACATATCTGAATACAGGACGTCCAAGATACAAATCGTAAAGAGTTGTAATGATTTTGGAATGCTCACTTCGTTTATACAAATGCTTGAAAACAATCCTGCCGAACAACCTGATCTCATTCTCGATCCCCAATTCTCCAAGCGCCCGTACGGAAGATACTTATCTGCCTCCAGGTTCAGCATCCCCATCAATGATTCTTTTTGCGACACCTCGGTTTACAAATTCTGGGAAATCACGGAAAAACTGCTGTCCTCCATCATTTTTGAACCTTCTCAAAAAAAGTATCTTCTTCCTTTTCAAACCATTTCGGAATGTATCTTTACAGATGATTTCCTTGCTTATTGGGTTTCTGAAAGCGGAGACAGGGAGTTCATCCGCAACGATCATGACAATCTTGTCAGGAATGATTATCTCTACATCGATCTCGACCTGCAGATATTGAAGTTCCTCGACTATCTCAAACTAAGTGAAGCAACCGTATCGTTTTTCGGTAATATCTGCCAATATGCAAAGACACTTCTCAGCATCAGGGCAGTCAAAGACATCATTCATCTTGTAAATACGAAGAATGGCATTCCTGTCCGTGATATTCTCACGAAAGAAGAACGGGAAAGCTCCAATATCGAAGAGGTTTTGTATGAAGCATTGGGCAATCTGCAGGCAATTGAAGAACTGCATATTGTCAATGATTGGTCAGCTTATTTCGATCAAGAATCCGTATCTCCTGCTCTCGGCATCATGCATCTTGTCCTGGAATTTCTGAAACCCAAGACAATCCGTTATACTCATGATCCCTTCCAGGAAAGAAGAATCAGAATTTCCAACCTGATCGATACCCGTAATCTGTGCTACCATCGTGTTGCGATATTGAATGCAAATGAAGACAGCCTCCCCGGTGCTACACAGATACCCTGGCTATTCTCCGAAGCACAGCGCAAACTCCTGGGTCTGAAAACCTATGAAGATATCCGTCTCCGCGAAAAATACTACTTCTTCCGCTTTCTGCTCTCCTCTGAAACTGCATGGATATTCTACATCGATAATGAAGACGAAGACAGGCAGGCAAGTTCCTTTCTTGAGGAAATGAAGCTCTTCCTGCCAAAAGAAATGATGGAAGAAACCAGTTGGGAAGATAATGGCTACAAGGCAGTCTATGCTTCATTATTTGAAGCAGGAGATACACGGATGGAAAATCTTCCAGAACGCAATGTCCCTGCTGATTTCTTCCAACTGAAATTCGAACCTACAACCGATTTGAAGAATGGATATTATCCTTTGGATTACTCTCATTATGCTGCCTTGTGTGCCAATCCCTTCGCCTCTTACCTGCAATATCATGCAAAATTGGATGAATTAAATGAACCGGATGACATTCAACTCAACGAGAAGATGATAGGCAACCTGGCACATGATTTCTTCCGCCAATGCTGGCAGCGTATTGACCATTTAGCCGACGGTGGCTTCTTTGATGTTGAAGACCTGTTTCAGGCTTGGAATACGGACTTTCTAAATTCTAGTCTTTCGTATCTTCTCGACAGCATGAACAATATCTATTTCAAATTGCCTCATAACTACAGCGAACGCTTCTTCCGCGAAATCATGTGGTCGCAACTGATGGACAGCACGGTACCCTTTATCATGGCGATACGTGACCACTACGATTTCACCAGTATCAGACCTATTCCTGAACAGGAAAGGATGACGAATGAGGAGAAGCAATACAAGACACTATTCGAACCGACAGCTAAGAAACACAAGATTGGTGTCAAGATACGTGGAAGAGCAGACCTCCGGCTGGAAGAGAAGAGTGGCAGATACCTTATTGTCGATTACAAAACAACACAAAACGAATCCAACCTGGACTGGGATCAACTGATGTTTTATGCGCTGTTCTATTATGATATCTTCAACCAGGTTATTTCAGAGAAATTGAGAGCCTTCTTTTTTATGGTCTTCATGAAGGAATTCAAAGACCTGGACCGCAAAGATCGAGATAAACTGTTGATTCTCTTCCTGCTGCGAATGGACGAGACGCTTTCGAACCTCGTTGAAAATGGTTATGACCTTCCTTCGAGACGGAAAGGACAGGATAGATTTATGGACATCACACGCATCGACCTGAAGCGGATGCTGGGGAGGAACTGATGTTTCTGAATAAAGTCATCAGCGCCAGCGCCGGAACAGGCAAGACCTATCGGCTTTCACTCGAGTTCATCAATATCCTGCTCCAATGCCGTGTGCATGATATCAATTTCTGGGAAATTTGCATCATTACTTTCACCCGCAAGGCAACTGCCGAGATTCGTGCAAGAATTTACCAACACCTGGATACCCTCACTTCGGGACAGACTGATAATACGATCCTGATTTCCAATCTCGAATCCATCATGGATAGAAAGGTCAATGATGAGGATATTGCCTTTCTTCGTGATGTAAGACAACAGATACTGCTGCACAAAAACAAACTCCAGATCAGCACCATCGATTCCCTTCTCTTCAACGTCTTCCGCTCCCATGTGGCACCGTACCTTGGTATCACGGAGCCGGTTATCGATGATAATGCGGTGGATGACATTCTGCCAAGATTGTATGAATTCACCCTGAATGACAGGAATCTCGATGTGATCCGCCCACTCTTTGAAAACTCACGCAGCAAGACGATCGAAACATATGAGAAATTCCTGAAGACTCTCATCGATCAGCGCTGGTTCTTCCATTATCTCGATGAATCGGTAGGGGCTGGTGTCCCCAGCAACCCTTCCAATGCTACTGACGATCATGATTCTGCTGCATGGGAACAGCTTGCCTCCCAATACTGGTTGGATTATTCATCCCGCATGATCAGCATCATCACTCAGTGGTGGGGGTATATGCAGGCAAAGTACCCGGGTGAACTGCTTTCCAAACTCATGAAAAAGGATTATCGGGAACAGCTGACGAATGGCAGGGACGGTACGAATTTCAATATTGCCACTCTTGCGAAAGATTACTTCCAGGATTTATCCAAAGTTGAAAAGAAAAGCACACTCTGGCTGAAATGCACATCTTTCTGGAATAGTGTGAAATTCAGTTCACGCAAAGAACCACTGGCTCTGGAATTGGAAGAACAACTTGAGGAAGCTTCCCGTGTATTCGGTTCTTTTCTTTTCTATCATAAATTCCTGCCTGAGCAGAAAGCCATCCGCAATTTCAATCGTCTTCTCTATGAATATTATGATCAATTACGCTTCCAGACCCGCATCTTCACCTACAGCGATATTGCTTATTATACCTACAGGTATCTGTATGATCCCGAACTCTCGCTCATCGATAAAGAATTCGGTTATGTGAACAATCGCTTCTATGAATTGCTTACCAACCGGATCCGTTTTCTTCTCATTGATGAATTCCAGGATACTTCCATCATCCAGTTCCAAATACTGCTGCCCATCATCAGGGAGCTTATCAGCGGTGAAACAGCCAAACCTTATGGAGGTGTCATCGTCGTCGGTGACGAAAAGCAATCCATCTATCGCTGGCGTGGAGGAGAGAGAAACCTCCTGATGGATATGAAGAAGGTTCTGACGAATTGCGTGGAAGACAAGCTATCTGTCTCCTTCCGTTCCTTCCAGCCGGTCATGTCGTTCATCAACTATATATTCCTGCATGAGAATCTGTATGAAAACCTGCAGGCTCACGAGATTCGATGGGATTATACGTCAGTCGAACCCGAACCTGCACACTGTGTAGAAAAAGGCGGGGTGCATGTACGTTTCCAGAACCTGACAAAGGACGAGAACAATCCCATCAACGATGATGAATCTGCCTGCCGCAACTTTGTGGAAGAGATCATCATTCCACTCATCGACAGGGAGCAGGGGAAACTGGCTCAGGAGGAAACAGTAGTCCTGGCGCGTAGGAACCAGGATTTGAAGTACATTGCCTCAGTACTGACTGAGAACGGCTACGATTTCATTTGGGAATCCACTTATTCCATACTCCATCATGCTTCGGTGAAGCCACTCATGCACCTGTTGATGTTTACCCTGAAAAAGCGTTGGATAGACCTTTTCAAATTCCTGCGCTCTGATGCAGTACTCTTGGGAAGTGATGTCTTGAAGAAGATGCTGCTAGTCCTCCAGGACAAGGAAAGGGAGAGTTTGCGGGAGGAAATGCTCAGATTCCCTGAAGTATCCCGCGTTTTCCATGTTATGGAGCAGTTCAGGAATGAGAATATTCTCGATTATTGCACCAGCATCATCAAAGAATACCGTTTTACCGAGATATGGTCGAATGAGAACGATATCAAGAATCTGCACCGTTTCCTCGATATAGTGTCGGATTTTGAACAGACCAAGGCAGACCAGCCTCTCACCTTGAAAGGGTTCATGGCATTCTGCAGGGAACTCGAGAAAAACAAATCCATTGGACAAATCGGCATGCAGACACGTGAAGGACTCACACTTCTCACGATTCACCGTGCCAAGGGACTCCAATTCAATAATGTGTTCCTATATACGAAAGCAGAAGGGGGAAGAGGGGGAACATCCTCCACGCTGAAGATTTATCAGAAGCTTAAACAACCAATGTATTCAGAACTCGAGCAAGATGCCTTCACCTGCAATTATGAAGCTGTGATCAACCAGACAGAACTCCAGACGCTTGTGGCTGAGGAAGTGAAGCAGCAATGCATCGAGGAACTGAACACCACCTATGTGGCACTCACACGTGCAGCGCAGAATCTTGTGATTTACATGGCTTACACCAATAAGGATGGTCTTGAGGATGCAGTGGGAAAACTGACGACATCCAATAACGACCTGTCCATTCCCAAGCTTCTGCTGAATGTCTTGTATAACGCCACGCTGACTGATGAATGGGAGCGGGAAGACGAGATCTTCATGCTGGATGCCCGATACGGTGATATGGCAGTATGCCAGCCTTCGGAACCCGGGAAACGAAATGATTTGAATGCAGACATGCGCAAGTACGTGGAAGCAGACCGACTGAAATATGCAGTACAAAAACCGAATTTGCAGGAATATCTTGAAACCGACCTGAAACAGAGCTATCTCGTCAATAAAAGCGTCATGATCGGCAACGCTGTTCATTATATGCTCTCTTTCCTCACCTATGCTGAAGAAGGGGAATTGCATCTCGCAAAACTCAAGACGATTGAATTATACGGGCATTACCTCAGTCCAGTTGAACTGGAGCAGGTGGAGAATTCTGTTCGAGGATTTATACAAAATTCACCTGATATCTTCAGCAGAACCTGGACGAAGGTCTTCACCGAATTCACCCTTTATGACAAATACAACCAAGAATTCCGTCTCGACCGCCTCCTCATCGATGAAGTGAACAAAAAGATCCTTATCGTCGATTACAAGACAGGCGAGATTTCAGATGAAGAGCAGTTGGAGAATTACCGCAATCTCCTCATAGACCTACCGATAGTGAAAAAAGGGAAATATACAATAGCTACTCAGTACGTTGAAATGTGACTTCCCCGTCTGGATTCCTCCCTCAGATGAGGGGAGGTGCCCTTTAGGGCGGAGAGTTTGATTCTCTGCTCTGAACAGGAGCGCCGATTCGTCATCGGCGTACGAGGCGAATTGTTTTCGCCTCTTTGGTAGAAAGTGAAGAGTAAAGAAATTTGTATTTAGAATTAAATTAGATTTTCTGAGTGATATAAATGGTTTCGTTTTGTAACACAGGAAACAAACTTCTCTTCGCAGGAATTTTTCTTTGACACTGATAGAATTTTTTCAACCCAACTTGTTCACAAATTGCTTCGAAATGCTTTAAATATGACTGATGATTATGCGATTCTCCTATGATTATACAGCAGAATTTACCTGGTTTTAACAATCTGGCAATTTGTGTGAAAGCGTCATGCATATCTGCTAAATAATCATCAAGTGACGATTTTCTCGCTCTTTTATATCTCGCACCGATTTCGGAAATGCGAATCTTATCTTTATCATATGGGAGCCACAAAAAAGTTAACCTTTGAGCTAGTATATAATCTGTCATATTGAAGTATGGAGGAGATGTAACAACAAGATCGATTGAATCGTTTTCTAATATCTTCATCTTACTAATACAGTTTTCTTCAAAAATCTGAATTCTATCTTGTTTGTATTGAGATTCACAAAATAATTTTTTTTCTTTGTTATAAGAATCAAGGAATTGTTTATATTCTTTGAGTTTTGTTTTGAACTTGGCAATGGCATCTTTATAGATGAAATCTTGTTGTTTCGGTTTGACATTATCACAGACCCAACCCCAATGTTTATCTTGGCTCGAGACTGAATGCAAAATCGATGAAAAGGTTGATAAGGCTCCCCAAAAAAAAGCATCAGATTTGAATTCATTTATCGTTTTAAAAATTACACTTAATTCGAATAATGTTTTAGGATGATACCACTGGCTATTCTCTTCAAAATTTGGTATTGTTGAGTGATCAAAAATATCAGAATTGGTTATTTCATCATTCAAATACAATGATATTCTTGAATCTATGGAATTTTGAAACTTATCAAAAGAATCACTATCATAATTTGTTAATGTAGCTCTGCAAATTAAAGTGGCTATAGGGTTTAGATCAATTCCAATCAATTTTCTACCATACTTATTTGCTTCAAGTAAAGTGGTTCCACTTCCACAGAATGGATCTAAAACACAATCATCCTGCGTGCTTAGTAATGATATTAATGATCCCGCAATTTGTGGTATTAACCTAGCTGGATACCAGTGAATGTTGAAGTTATAAAGAGAACCCTTTTCTTCAAAGAAATCCCAATCAATGTTACTAATCTGTGAAACTAAATTCGCCCTGTGATTTATATCCATATATTTCCTCAATTTTCGGGATAGGTTTCAAGTTTTTCTGATTTAATCCATATTTTTCTAAATAGATGTTTATTTGATTTTTCGTTTCCTGTGTTATCCTATTTTTACGCTTACCAAAAATCGATATGATAGTAGATTTAGATTCTTCAGATAATCTAACTAATTGATTATTAGAATTGAATATTGGGAACTCGACTCGCTTCGTAAATGTTCCCTTGTCATAGAAAACATACATAGAAACTTCAAAACCTAAGTAGGTTGACAATTCATCTATTACAGCAATTCTAGTTTCCGGATTAGTTAATGGTCGACTCAAATCAAAAGCATCGAACCATCCTAAATATAATAAATGATAATAATCTCCAGTCATTAAACGGTATATTATTTCTTTTGTATTTTCATTTTCGAAGAGCTTTCTAATTATTGATTCATCAGTTAACGCCCAATCATCAACGGATAATTGATTTTCTACCAAAGCTGTAATAAAAGCATCCGTTAGCATAGCTTGAGAGCTAAGTGTTATTCCTTCAAAACTTATAATAGAATATATCTTCTCACGTAATGTTATCCACTTTCTTATATCATTGATTCCACTTTCTTCGATTTGAATTTGGTTATCAGTTAATCTCATAGATTGGACTATTCTCAAAGGTTCGTTACGTGATTGGACTAAGTTTAATGCCCAACCCATTCGATAGACGTTGTCAATATTATCAATATCTAATGAACTGCTTAATAATTTACATATAATATTATCCCCATTAACGTATGAATGAATTTCTTGAGGTTCAATATGTAATTTCTCCAAAATCTCATAGAGCTTGAGCGGTTTTGAATAATATATTTGATGCCACCTTTTTAAAATACCATATGTTCCTTGCAAAATATCTTGTAATATCCTTTCATGATTCCAATTCTTAATTGAAGCCAAAAGATACTCAAATAAATGCCCAAATGGAGGAGTCCCTAAATCATGCAATAGTGCGCCAATTAAGAATCCGGAATATGATTTTCTTAAGGATGAAGTACAGAATTGACTATTCAATTCTTTCGCAAGATGATATACACCAATCGAATGCGAATATCTTCTAATCTCGCTCAATGTTTGGAAAGTAGGTGAGTTTGTATTAATCAATCTAACTTCTCTTAAACGCTGAAATTCTGGGGAAAACAATATGGTACTTATTTCCTGTCCGATTTCAATAATATCATAAAGCTGATCTAGTATGAATAGATTCTTATTCATTATGCTACTCGGAAGTAAAAATAGAACTAATTACGTTGCAAAGAATATTAAGAATAGGTTGGATAATAAGAATACCAATAAACATAACTACAAGATGCTTAGGTAATTCTTCTTCCAGTTTCCAATTATAGTATAAGTAAATTCCATATAGGATCAAGGTTATAACAAGTGGAATGAAAGCAAAGTATTTCTTCCTAATCTGCTTAAAATTAATTTTATGCACACTTTTTTGGTTCTCAAATTCGCTGAATAATAGGTGGCACCAGAACTGGTCTACACATGCTTTTTCGTTATTTGTATTCGGTCTAATTAATCCGTTAGAAGTAATAATGCTCAAGGTATAATAATTAAGAACATTAGCGATATATCTTTTAATAAAATTTAGTTTATTATTGCTTAATGTTATCTTAATACTCATACTGCTATTTTCAGTTAATTTTACCAATTTAATAAAGGATAAAGCGATTAATAAATGTGGTAAAAAATAATAGTAGTTACTTTTCCCTTTTTTTTCAATTGGATCCCATGACTGATAATCATCAATGTCTATCACATTATATTTATCTTTTAAAAATTTAATTTTTATTTTGGATCTTAATTCATCAGTAATATCTTTAATTTGCTCTTTTAATGTCGAAATATACGCTGAATCAACCTGCAAATAAGGCAGATATTGAACAAACACCAACAACACAAGAGCATTTGTTGTTAAATCTAAAGATATAACATTTGGTCTCGAATTTAGTAACCATTCAACTGATAAATCAACTTCATTTTTATATTTTATATAAATGTCTTTATCAGATAAAATTATAGATAACACCAAAGCAGTTGGTATTATCCTAGGTTTTTCATCCTTGAGTTGTTCATCGACATAGTAATAGCCCCAACTATGGCTGATTAATTTTCTTTTCATTAACGAATTAAGTAGAATTTCTAGCTTATTACGATCTGATTTATAAGCAAAAAGTAAGTGTATCAATTTATAAATCAACGTTGAATCTTTAGGTTGCTTTGTCACTAACACATTATCTTTGAACATACTGTCAATGAATTCATAACCTCTTTTTGATTCACGTTTATTTCGAGGTATTGTAGATAACGCTGAACATGTACCATAAATCCCAATTTGCTTTTCTTGAGAATTTCCGATAAATCTTCCCCAAGCAATTGTTTTATTATCTTGCTCTATATAGTTATTTGCTAATAGATCAATGATAATTTCATCAGCCTTTAATATGTTTTTAAATAATTCTTTATCTTTATCAGTTTTGACATTCATTATGGCCTCCATGGAAGTAAGTTCAATCTGTTTTCAGCATTAATTGAAATTGTCTCCCACTTTTTTGTATCGCTAACGAAAACAACTGCATTTGGTGCATATGTAGGATTATTTATCCCAGTGATAAGATGATAAAACTCAATCATCATCATTGAAGCAATTAACCATGGTAATGGTGTTAAAACAGGATAGATGTATGTAGAAAAGTCTTTATTAATATCATCAGTATTGATTAACTTATCTTTGTATGATTTATACCACAATTTATGAATTTCATCCTCACTGCTGCTTTTACCTTTATCACTTTCACGATCATTAAAGAACTTAAATATTTCTGTATATTGCATGCCTTGTGGGTTGATTACTGTTTCAAATGCATCTGTCCCAATTCCAATAACACCGCCAACAATCATTGGGATATGGCAAAGTTTTGCGATTGTAGCTACATTGATTTGCGCAACCTCATGATCTACACAATTGAATACTACCTGGTTTTTCTCTGTTTTAGCAAGATTAGAACAAAAATCTACTTCATGCGAAACATCTATCATATAATCATGGATAGTAATATAGGGATTCAAAGAGGTAAGTCTATTTTTTATCGCATGCACTTTCGGGATTTTATTCTCAACTGTATTGAAAGTTGCTCCAATTTGACGATTAAAATTGCTAATTTCACATACATCTCTGTCTATTATGAATAACTCGGAAACACCCATCCTAACTAATTGTTCACAAACTACTGAACCTACTCCTCCAACACCAAAAATAATGGGTTTTGAATAAGAAATCAAGTTAAAGATATCTTTGGATAATATCTGACTACTCCGAAGGCATGCTCGTTCTAAAAACTCTTTACATTTTAGATCTTTCTTCACATTTAACCCTTATTAAAATAAAATTATTTGTTTAAATTCATGTATTACCATGAAAGTTAATCTCGAAATATTCTCTCATTTATCATAACGGGATTTGAAAACAATCAATAAGCGTCTAAGCTTCAAGCCATACTTAGAATATGGATGCCTCTCCAAATCATTTATCTCATTGTAATTCATTATTTTAACATTTTCACTAAACTAATAGAAATTGTCAATATTATTCTGATTAGTTATTTCCAGATAAATTTGGATCTAATTACCGATATGATCATTTTGCTTCAACCTTTCGCAAGGATGATAACCGAAATTGGAATAGCACAATCGGAGTTGTGCTTTACCACAAGCTTAATCCCTCCCTTTACAAATGGGAGGGAAAGCACAAAGCGGAGCGCTACCTTCAGGTGGTGTTTATCCATGTTTTAGCTTGGATTCTGAAATAACTGCTTTCGGCCGCGACAGCGAGTTCAACACACCCGAGGGGGAAGATTACGAAGAAACACAGTTGAACCTGTGTTAAACACCATGTGAACGTGGCGCTCCTAAGCAAATTTATGGAGAGAACACAGGCAATTCGATTTTCAACAGGAATATCGAGCATTATTATTAAAGCACGGATTTGATGTGTCGTCCTCCGGACTCATTATTCCTTTGGCACTAACCCAGGAATGAATTCCTGGGCTAGGTTATTGCGCCCTACGGGCTCATTTTGGTTCTATCCATCCCCAGGAATGAATTCCTGGGCTAAGTTGTATCGTCCTGCGGACTGCATAATGCACCATTTCAATGCGATTCAGAGACGCCCGATCTGGGCGTCTCATGAACACCCAACCCAACACCAGAGAAGTAAAAATGAAATATCCCCAAACGATAGATATCAATCTCCAAAGGCAAACTTAACCCTCTCTTAAATCCTAAGAGAATCTTAAGAGAGGCTTGAGAGATGCTTGAGGGAGGCTTATGGGTTTTTCTTCGGGTCCCGGTACGCTAAAATATGCTTGACTTATAGGAGATTCCATGAATTCCATATTTCAAAAGGGAGGTGATCATGGATAAGAAATTATTAGGAGCCTGCGGTATCAACTGCGGTAATTGCGATGCATACAAAGCCACGATGGCGAAGGATGAAGCTTGGAAAAAGGAAATCGCGGAAAAGTGGTCACAGGGATTCGGTCAGGAAATGACCCCCGAAATGGTGACCTGCGAAAGCTGCATGCAGGGTGAGACAGTCATCGGCTTTGGGCATCAGTGCAAGGTAAGACTCTGTGCCAAGGAAAAGGGGCTGAATCATTGCGCCGAATGCGCTGATTTCCCTTGCTCTGTCCTGAATGACTGGCATGCGCATATGAAGAATGATGCAAAAGACAACCTGCTGGAAGCGAGAGCGGCAATCAGTTAAAAGTTAAAAATTAAAAGTTAAAAGTTGGCGGAAGGGGGGAAGAGAGTTAAGAATTAAGAGTTAAGAATTAAGAGTTGGCAGAGGAGAACAGGGAACTGGGGCAGAAGCGAATAGCTCGGAAAAGAGCAGAGAATTCAAGTCCTGGATCCCCGCCTGCGCGAGGATGACATGGGAGCAGGGACAGAAGGGAAGGATAAGATGGGAAAGATGCTGGGAGCATGCGGACTGGATTGTCTCGCATGTGATGCTTACAAGGCAACTGCTACGCATGATGAAGCAATGAAGAGGCAGATTGCTGAAAAATGGTCACAGGCAATCGGGATAGAACTATCTGCAGATGCGATTCAATGTACGGGATGTATGCCGGGTGATCATATTATCGATTTTGCCCTGGAATGTAAGATCAGGATATGCGCTACATCAAAGAATATCAATAATTGCAGTGAATGTGCCGATTTCCCATGCAAGCAATTGAATGAATGGCATACACATATGAAGGATGAAGCGAAGCAGAACCTGCTTGAAGCGAAAGCTTCAATCAGGTAAAAGTTAAAAATTAAAAGTTGAAAGTTGGCAGAAGGGGGGAAGAGAATTAAGAATTAAGAGTTAAGAATTAAGAATTGGCAGAAAGGAACAGGGAAAAGAGAACAGGGAACTGGGGCAGAAGCGAATAGCTCGGAAAAGAGCAGAGAATTCAAATCCTGGATCCCCACCTGCGCGAGGATGACATGGGAACAGAGAACAGGGATGGAGGGAAGGTTATTTTTATGAGCTTCTTTGTTTGCGTATGCGCACCTTGCGAAGCTTTCACAACATTGGAATTAGAAAAGCTACAATCTCAAAGCTTATAATTCAAGATTTCCCAATTCCTAACAAAAACCCCAATATCTACTGCTAATTCTTAATTCTCTCCTCCACTTCCTTCCACTTCAAAGGGTGCTTGGATTGAGAAAGATCCCTGAGAATGTCTGCCTGTTCACCTCTCGAGAGCTTGAGTGCTACGATTCTATAGAACATCGTTTTTCGGAGGTTTGCTACCATATGATGCACATAAGAATTATCTGTCGTATATATCAGGAAGTTGAAGTCAGAATCAGGATTGTCGGGATGTTCAGTACTGAGAACTGCATAGCCATCAGGTGTGATAGCAGTACCATAAATGGTGGCGGTTACAGGATTCCATGAAAGATGAATGTCATTCCCAACACGACTGATCGAGGGAGTTGAAACTGCCGCAGGTTGAGGGATAGTACTTGTAGCGGAAAGGCTGAAAACCAATCTTGGGTTGTTTGCGGCGTCACTTTCTATGACCAATGAGTCCCTAAAAATACCTGCTGTATACGGATAGAACCATAAATCTATGTCTATTGAATTACCTGGTTGAATCGTTACTGGAAGATTATCTAATTCCCATGAGAATATAAAAGGAGGTACAGGTTGTGGCAGTGTCCATACTCGAAATGGTTGGGTTCCACTGTTTTGAATCGTGATGACTCTAGAGGCACCAACACTATATGGCACTTGTCCAAAATTGAAATTCACGGGTGATAATGCAGTGATCACACCATCAGCCT
>DAONDQ010000062.1:0-16948 GCA_035402645.1 Candidatus Cloacimonadota bacterium
TATTATCATTAACAACATCCGCGCGTACTAAAGCCATTAGTAAATCGGGAGACGTTAACGAAGCTGAAGCACAAGCAATTCTGTCCAAATTGTACGATGAAATTGTAGTTTCTACTGATATTGATATTGATGTGATGAAATCTTTTCTGGAGTGGGGGTCTACACGAGAATCTTTGTATTTAGAAACACTCAATTACCTAAAAGAAATTCCTTATGAGAAAATCACAATTGGAATGTTACCAAGAATTAAGGCATTTATTGAAGAAACAAAGCAACTAGTTATATTTAAATCTACTGTTGAAGATTGGGCTGAAAAAAGATCGGATCTTAAAGAAGCAATAAATCAGCAATTTAAAAAGGAGTAACATATGGGAACTTCAGAAAGCTTTTCAGGACCTAAGAGACCGCTTTTACCAAGTGATTTTGACGAGGACTTAGATAAAATATTGCATCTACCATTTGAACTACTTTCTCCTAATAACCCTGATTCTGAAAACAATGAAGAAAATGTAAACCAGGAAGAGAGAGAAGATGCCGAAGGAAATCAAAATAATATTCCTAGTTGGAGATCAACAAAAACAAGAATTGCAAGGTATGCAAACGGACAAACAGATAACTATCGGCCAGTCCTCTCGTCATATGTAAAATCACACGGAGGTGCGAGAAACGCTTCGAAAACTTCAAAAGCAGGTATTTATACAACCATACGCTTTGGATATTTTTTAGATAATGTATCAAAATCTGGGATTCATAAGTACTTGGAAGAAAATCATATTGAATACGAAGGTCGAAAAGCGAGTGATATACTTAGCGAAATTATTAATAATATTGCACCGTCACCTGATACCAAAGAAGACGCGATAGCAAGAAATGCTCTTCTAGATACTATGCAAGAGTTATTGGAAAAATTTAATCTAAGCGGAGATATCGAAATTCTGAATAATATGAATGGAAATAATATTAACTATATTTTGGCTACATATATAAGTTCTTACATTTACCATCGTATACTGAGTGATTTGGAAATGAGATTTGAGAAGTATTCAAAGTCTCCCAAAGAAGCAAAACGGAAAGAGAAGGATATCAAGGAATATATTAGTGGCACGGTCGAAGGGGTAATAAAAAAGATCAATCCCAGTCAGTATAACTATACTAAATCAAGTATTAAGAAATTAATTACAGATTTATATTATGGCTGCTATAAAGCTATAGAAGGAGATATGAAATGAATGCAGTTAATTTTGTATTCACTTTAAACCCAGCAGATCAACCCAATATAAAGAACTCAAAAATTGTTGATCTATACACAAAACAATTTTATAATTTTACTTTTTGGAATACACCTTTTTCTAAATATAATAGTCTACCATTTTTCTTTTCTGATGAAGCAATTGATTTATTCTATATTTCAATGTTTGTTACTTATGCAGATAGACTAGTTCAAAGAAAGGAATTTGAAGATTCTTGGACTAGGAAATTTCATCTGTATATCCCTGTACTTTGTCTAGATAAATGGCTCAAAGAAAAAAATATAATTGAAGAAATGCTTTCGTTCTTAAGTGGAGATCGATGGAGTATCGATTTCCGAAAAAGAGAGCTAAATGAAAGAGAACTTAAATTTAAAAAAATATTTACAAAAGCAAAACAATCAAAATTACAGTTAGTAAGATATGTCTTCTTTCTGGTGGATTAGACTCTTTCATAGGTGCTATTGAATTGCTAGAAAAAGAGAAAGATGTTCTTTTTGCAAGTCACTATGGAGGTGGTTCAAGCACTCACCCTACACAAAAAGATATTAAAAAAATATTAAGTGATCACTTCGATTTAGGAAATGATTTTTTCAAAGAACTAGAGCTAGCACCGAAAAATGGAAAAGAAAATACAACTCGTACACGATCTTTTTTATTTTTTTCATATGCAATTTGTTTGGCTTCGAGTTTTAGAAAAGAAATTGAAGTAGTAATTCCTGAAAATGGTCTAATTTCACTTAATATACCATTAACAGATTCAAGATTAGGTAGTAGCAGCACTAGAACCACCCATCCTTTTTATATTAAAAAACTTCAGCAGTTAATTAACAACTTAGGGATAGAAGTAATATTAAAAAACCCTTATCAATTCAAGACTAAAGGTGAAATGATATCAAAACTCGTTAAAAATGATTTATTTTTTAATAATTACCATAAAACAATGTCTTGCTCTCATCCGGAAAGGACTAGATATACATTTGAACCCCCTTTACATTGTGGAATTTGTTTTCCTTGCGTCATTCGCAGATCTGCAATTTTGGCTTCTGGAATTAAAGACAAAACAAATTATTATGATGTTTCATTAAATCTCGGTAACAAAGCTAAACACAATTTGAATGTCTACAAAATGGGATTGATTAATTCTAAAAAAATACCCTCTCATCATTTTGCTATTCAATTGGCTGGACCCATAGAAAGTAATTTCGAATCATTTACGGATGTCTATAAAAAAGGGATGAGTGAATTAGAAGATTTTATAGGAACCCTAGATGAATAATTATCTTCATGACACTCATATTCATTTGGACTTGTACGATAATTGGGAAACAATAGTAGAGGAAATTGAACGTAATCATATATATTCATTGGCAGTAACAAATCTCCCTGTACTATATGAAAAAAGTGTTCAAAGGGTAAAGTCAAAATTCATAAAACTGGCTTTAGGTTTTCACCCAGAATTGGTTCATAAATATAAACATTTTATACCCACAATGTGGAAATTAATTAACAACACAGATTTTATTGGTGAAGTAGGGTTGAATTTACAAGATGTATCGCAAGAGAACAAAACTATTCAAATTGATTTCTTATCTGAACTTATAAGCAGGTGTGAGTTACAAGGGGGAAAAATTTTATCAATTCATTCTAAGAATAGTGAAACAGAAATTTTATCTATTATCCCTCAAAAAAAAGTATGTACTTATATCTTACACTGGTATTCAGGCTCAATCTACAATTTGGGGTTGGCAATTGCTTCTGGGTGCTATTTTTCAGTAAATTATGCAATGATGTCTTCAAAAAAAGGCATACACATAATCGAGAAAATACCTCTGAATAGATTATTATTAGAAAGTGATGGTCCATTTGTGTTAATAAATAACAAATTATTCCAACCTAAGGATATAAATCTAATTGCAAGTAAATTATCCTTAATCTTAAAGATTGATATAGAAGAAGTTAGACAAAATCTATCTGATAATTTTAATATGATATTCAAAAAAAGTTATTAAACTGATATCGAAATAGATTTGTAATCGAAACATTAATATGAAAATTTCATTAATTCATTTTAAAAGAATTATAAATATTTATTTCGTTATTAGCTTGCAAAAACTATAAAATACCCGTTATGTAAGAAGAAAGGAGGTAAAGCTATGCATGTAAATCTGATAATCGCTTTGGTTTCTGGAATAACATTTGTCGCATATTTTATCGTTGCTTGGCGATTACGTAACTCCTTTACATCAGTTGAAGACTATTTTAATTATAGTCGTCAGATGCCAGAAAATCTTTTTTCTGACACATTCTTAGCAACCAATGTAACCTTTGCATCAATCTATCTAGTAATCACGGCAACAACTTTTGAGCGAGGAAATTTAACTCTATGGATTTTAATAGCATGGATAGTTGGCCTACTCTTATTTAGAAAACTCTTTCCTAGGGCTACAAATTTTCTTGAAAAAGGTCACACATTACATGAGTTCTTGGGAAATACATATCAATCTGATATGTTACGCAAATTAGCGTCAATTTGTACAATTATAGTTTTTACGGGGACATTGGGTATTGAATTCTGGGGTGTGATGATGATTCTCAATGGGCTTGGATTAACGAATTCCTTGACTCGAGGTTTTGTTGCTATTTTTATAGCTTTGGTCACCTCATTATATACTATGTTAGGTGGTTTCAAAGCTGCTGTTCATACCGATCACTTACAAAAATACCTCATTCTAATAATGGGATTTCTTTTAGCATTATTATCATTTGGAGCTTTTGGAAGTTTGGCTGGATTTTCAGGAGCTCAACGAATCAACATACTGAATGATCTATTTAACTTGAAAAACTTATTTTCTGATCCACTATTCTCTATTTCAATTTTTATAATGTTTGTGCCTTTCAATTTCTGTGTAATGGATATGTGGCAAAGGTGCACTGCAACAACAAAGCTTGTGAGAAACTCAGCAATTAAATCAGTCGGTTCATTGAAAACAATGCTTACTTTCGCATTTGCATTTGGGGTGCCCATTATAGTAGGACTTGCTGCACGACAAGTTTCTCCAAAGCTCTCACCGGCAAGTGGTATGTCTATTCTTCCTAATTTTATTAGCTCTCTTTCAGTAGAATCCGCACTCCAAATAGGGGTTAATGCTCTTATTTACGCTGGTTTTTTTGCTGCTTTGGCATCTACAGCAGATACTCTCCTTATTAATATATCATACACTTTTGTGTATGATATTCTTGCTCCATGTAGAAATATTGATTTCTCTACAATAACAGCGAAACAGAAGGAACATACAATTGCAATATTTAAGTTTTGGGTCTTTTTCTTTGGGTTGTTAGCTGTTCCATTAATTTTTTGTGGTCTTACTTTATATCAGCTGGTTTTTGCAGTATTTTCTTCCCAAATAGTGCTGTTTATTCCCATATTATATGGTTTGTTAAAACCAGAATATGCCGCAGGACGAGCTAATGGAGCTATGATATCAGTTATTGCTGGTTTTGCAATTGCTATTTTATCTGTAGTTATAGGATTTTTTTTTGAAAATACGGATTTGATTAACGCAACACCTATCTTAGCTTTCGGAGTATCAACAATGATCTTTTTTATTATTCCAAAATCGAATCGAAATTATAACTTAATCCAGGGTAACCTGACTGAAGGTGAATTATGAGTTTCGAACTTGTAGAATTTATTATTGCGCTAAATATAGCTTTAGCGCTTGGGTTGTATACCGTCATACCGATGTTTCTAAAAGATAAATCATTAAAACGCATAAAATCAATTGCGAATGAATGCGTGGAAATCATACATCATGAATACGAAACAGAAAAGCACATTGCTGACAAAAATTTGATCACACGACATGAAAAAAAAGTATGTGAAATTCTAATAAAAGCTAGGATGACTTTTTCAAATTTTGGTGATCAAGATTTGATAATTCTTAATCTGTCATATTTAACATTTTCTGCTTTCATTTCTCAAACTATAGTAGCCTTTATTTATAAAGCGTCATATCCATCAGTAGTTAGTAACTTTATATACACTTCAACATTCATATTCGCATTATTGTATTTGCTAAATGCTTGTTACATTTTGCTTTATAACCAAACATGTTTAAAACTCGGCACTTACATAACATTGGGGGACATTGGTGATGAGTAGAAATCAATTTAGTGAGATTGCAGGAGAGAAAATCGGTTTAGAAACATGGGAAGTTGCAAAATTTAATGCTATTTATCTCATAGAACAAAAAGCCCCTGAAGAATGGTGCAAGGGAATTGTAACAAAAACAACATCGATTTACACAAACGACCTACAACCCCTTATCACTAATCAAATTCATGAGACTACCCGCAACGCCCTCAGTGAGGTTTTAGGCATCTGTTATTTAGGAGACTATGCTTTGGAAAATGGCATCTCTTTCAATATAACTCGAGCAGCTAAATGTGTATTGGATTGTGCTGCTTCAGCAGGTGTTAATGAAAACATAGCAGCAATTTTAATTAATAGAATGGCTAAATTCTATAGTATTGAAAAGAGAATAATGACTGGTGGAATTACAGCGAATTTATTTCAAACAATGCACATCAGGTACCAGTTGAAATCTGCTGATATCTGTTTACTACAACGTATGATTATATCAAATGGGCTCGTAGAGTTACAGAACAAGAAATATCCTTTAGACAGCGCATCAGCAGCATTAGATATTGTTGATGATGTGTTCGATATTTTTGAAGACTCAAAGAGTATGAATGGTAACTTATTCACTACTTTTTGTGATGATTTTGACCGATTAAAAATTGTATTTGATTGGTTTATCTCACCATATAAACAAAAAATCTTATATAATTTAAATACCGGAGATTTCCCAAACTATATAAGAGAGTATTTAGAAAAGGTGGTTGAACGCATTGATAATTGTAGAATTTCTTTAGTTAATAATACCATATGATTTACTCCGAATGCTTCAATACTTGTCAATCGCTACGTATAGTTCTAGCAGTGCCAACCAGAGGGTGTCGATGGGTACATAGCGATAATCCGTGTATTCATTGCCCTGTTCCACTTATTCTTATGATGCATAAGCCTGAAAAGGATATGGTAGCTTTGATTAAAATGGAGATTAACAAATTCTCTCATCTTTTAATTGATACTGTTTGTCTTTACTCTCCTGGAAGCATGTTGGATTCTTCTGAAATTGATGAAAAGACGCTAGAAGAAATAGTAGCCCTTATTAAAATTGAACTAAAACCTAATAGAATTGTCCTAGAAGCGCGGCCAGAACTAATAAATCATAGGGTTTTGGATTTGTTACAACACTTAAATAAATATGTGAAAATTGAAATTAATATACCTATAGAATCTTGGAAGTTTATAACAAGAAGAAATCTGGGGAAAACTTTTCATAATAGCGTTTTTTCTCAGATTTCTAAAGAAATAAAAAATATCGGATGTGATTTCTCAACAAGTGTATTACTTAAACCGCCACAACTTAATGAATATAATGCAATCTCTGAAGCAATTGAAACCATTGATTGGGTGAGCTCTCTAGAACCAATTCACATTGTTCTTGAACCTATTCATGTATTTAGTGGCACTCCTCTTGAAAAGATGTATAACTTAGGTAATTATCTCACTCCGTGGTGGTTTTCGGTTTATCATGTATTTCTGATTGCGAAAAATCCTTTACTAAAACTGGGGGGAGAGTTTTTATTTCCTAAACCAATTGCTTATCCGAGAGGTTGTAATATATGTACTCCTGCAATTATTGGATTGTTAAGAAATGAACATTATTTAACAATTAGTAATTTTCCTTTGTCATTATCCTGTAAATGTAAAGAAACATGGGGAAATGAAATTGATTATTATTGAGATCCAATTGCAATAATAAATAATGGAATCCTAACAAGGAATTTGAAGAATAATGCTTTTCTAAAGCATAACTTTGAAAAGGAAAGCAACGTATCGATTATATTCATGCAAAATGCTTCTCTTAATATATAAGAGGTATAAGACTGAAAAAATAGATTACCTATAATAACTTGTATAAGGAATTGAGAGAAGCTTAAAAGAACAAAATACATAATCGAATAGCTCTGCAGAAGGGAACAGCTTTGCGGAAGGAAGGATTATTATGAAAACAATCATATATTATTTCACCGGAACAGGCAATTCGCTTGCTGTTGCCATGGAATTGGCAAATAAGCTAGGTGATACAGAAATAGAAGCAGTCAATTATCTGACGATGAGGGAGAGCATACCCACTGATACTTCGACGGGCTCAGCAACCGTGGGTGCTACGGTGGGTGCTACGGTGGGGGCAGTGGGATTTGTGTATCCAGTATATTTCTGGGGATTACCCCGGATGATGAAAGACTTTATTGCGAAAGTGCATATTCCAAAAGGAGCCTATTGTTTCGCGATAGCCACGATGGGCGGGGGTGATGTCAATTCACTGTACCAGGCTGACAGACTGCTTGCATCCCGTGGTGTAAAACTGTCGTATACACGTACTTTGCTTATGCCTAACAACTATATTCCCATGTATCCGACCGATACTGAAGAAGTGCAGGAGAAGCGCTTCCGAGAAGCTCCCGTTGCTATTGATCAGATGGCAGCAGATATCAAAAACAATATGATAAAGCCGGCACCACGACACATTGGACTGGTTAGATTCCTGGCAGTTGCTGTCTATCGTATCGGTTATCTTCATGGGAAAATGGAGCACAATTTCCATGTTACAGAAGCATGCAATCATTGTGGGATTTGCGCTGAAATCTGTCCTTCAAACAATATCGTTCTCAAGGATGGAAAACCTCGCTGGAAAGGAGATTGCCAGCAATGCCTGGCATGTATACATTGGTGTCCGCAAGTTGCTATCCAGTTCAAGAAAGCTACGCTGCAGAGAGGTAGATATCATCATCCGGAAGTGAGCGTAAATCAATTAAAAGTTAAAAATTAAAAAGTGAAAAATTGGCAGAGGGGAATAGGAATTAGGAAATAGGAAATAGCTCAGAGCAGAGAATACAAGTCCTGGATCCCCGACACTTCGTCAGGCTCAGTGCAGCGCTTCGCGAGGATGACTGTGGCATAAGATTCCAATCTTATGAACTGAATTCTCTTAAGCGAGAATGACTGTTAGTGCAAATCTTCAATTCTGTTTATCGTTGCTTCGCTTAAACAGCGAACTATCCACCTTTTAAACAAAGGCGTTGCCTAGAGCAGAACTAACGCCCCCTTAATCCCCCTCTTTACAAAAGTGGGGGAAAATTAATTCTTCAATCTTCAATTTTTAATTCTTATCTCTTAATTCTTAATTCTTAATTGTCTAGTCTCTAGTCTCTAGTCTCTTCTGCAAACCCTGCCATAAGATTCCACCAATAATCAAAACCAGTCCTGCTATGGTGGATAGGGCTATCGTTTCATGCAGGACGGAGCTGATGATCATCAAGGAGAGGAAGGGGGTGATGAAGATGAGATTGGTGACTCGGGCTGTGCTTTTTGTCCGTTTCAGGGCATTGAGCCAGAGGACGAAGGTCAATCCCATTTCGAAGATGCCGATATAGGAGGCTGAGAGCAGGGCGTTGGAAGTCGGTAGTATCCACCGTCCTTTGCATAGCAGGTAGATATTGATAAAAAGGAATCCAAACAGGAAATTCCAGAAGAGCTTCACCACTTCATCCCGCTTATCCCGCACATTGAAGAGCCAGAAGAAAGCCCAGATCACCGTGGATAATAAAGCCAGTGCCACTCCCAAAGGCTGTTCGAAGTGAAGGGATGTCAGATGTCCGCGAGTGGCAATGATGACGGCACCGAAGAAACTGATTACCACACCCGAGAGGTCGAAGAAGTTCGGTTTCTGCTTGAGGATGGGGATGGACAGCAGAACCAGCATCACCACCCAGATATAGTTTAGTGCCTGTGCTTCCTGTGCCGGGAGCCTATCGTAGGCATTGAGCAGTACTGTGTAATACAGGAAGGGATTCAGGGAACCCAGTATGATGGAGGAAGTGAATTCACGCTTTGTAAAACTGAATAGGGAAGAGGTGTTCCTCTGGATCAGAATGATCAGGAATAATACGACAATCGAAATGAAGGATGCATTCATCACGAGCTGTTCGGGTGTCTGATAGCGCAGCGATATCTTGAAGGCTGTCGAGATCGTTGACCAGAACAGGATCGCCAGAAAGGCAAATGGATATGGGGAGTGGATATCCTTGATACGCATTAAATGTCTTTCTGCATCCAGATGATATCAAAGTCCTGGTCGAGTTTTCTTCCCACCTTTTCCAACTTTCCGCAGATATGGAATCCGTGTTTCCTGTGAAATTCGATGCTCTGTTCGTTATGGGAAGATATGCTGGCAAGCAGGGTTCTTACTCCCTGTTCCTTCGCATCCTGCAATAACTGGTTGAAGAAGAGCGTGCCAAGCCCCATGCCTGTATGATTCGCATCCACGAAATAGGATACTTCAGAAGATAGGGCAAAACTCTTCATGGGGATGAAGTGTTTGAGCATGGCAAATCCGACCACCTGGCTGCTATCCGTTGCAGCCACATAGAAGCATTCATTCCGAACAAGATTCTTCAGCATGGCGAATGCCTGTAAGGGTAATGGACTATCCGGGTAGGCAGCGAAGCTATTCAGCACATAGTGATTGAAAATCGCCATGACGGATTCAGCATCGGAATCCTGTACCTTTCTAATCGTGTAACCTTGCATGATATTCTCCTCTATTTCAGATAATCTGTTAATCCATCAATCGGTTTGATATCCCACTTCAGACTGTCACATTGATTGAACTTCATGAAATCCTGTAGGGTTTTATGCAAGGAAGTGGCAAGAGATTTTCCCATCCTGATGCCTTTCTCGAAATGCAGGTTTCGGATACAGAGTTTCTTGTCTGCACGATCTGCTTTCAAATCGATCCTGCCTACGAATTTACCTTTCCAGAGCATGGGCAGTGACCAATAGCCATATTTGCGCTTTGCCTGGGGTACATAGCATTCGATGGTGTAATCGAAATCGAAAAGCTGCTGGATACGAGGTCGCAGGATGACAAGGTTATCGAAGGGGGAAAGCAGGAAAAGCTTGTTGGGATGTTGGATGGAGTCAACCTGTTCGAGCGTTCCGGGATAGGAATAATACTCTTTTTCAAGCCCGGTGATTCGTACACGGGCTATTTCCCGGTTATGCAGCATATCCTTGATCGCAAGCTGAATGTTCTTTTTCTCTTTCGTATGCATATGATTCAGGATATCCCATTCTGTTGAGATTCCATGAGCATTCAGGGCTGCTTTCACGTAGAATCTGCCAATTTCCTCCTGTGTCGGCATGGAAGTATCGATATGAGGGGGAAGTACTCTTTCCGTGAGATCGTAGACACGCTGGAAGTTGCGTCGTTCTTTCACCATGAGTTCGCCTTTCCACATGAGGAGTTCCAGGACAGCTTTGGCAGGTTTCCAGTCCCACCAGCCTGATTGTTTTTTACCCGGTCGGGAATCTTCAAAATCGGTGGCAGAGAGTGGACCCTCTGTCCTGATTCTATCCAGGATGGCTCCTGCAAGGTGTTCATGCTTTGTCCAGAAAGTCTTTTCCCAAGGGCTTGTTTCGGGGAAGCGTTTCATGCGGGGAAGAAAATATCTGTAATCTTCGATAGGCAAATAGCTCGCAGCATGACCCCAGAATTCGAAGATGCTCCTGTCCTGGGCAAGCAGTTCATGAAGCCAGGATTGCTGATAAGAAGGGATCCGTGTCCAGATTGTATGATGATGTGCGCGGATAATGACAGAGACGGTATCGATCTGAACGTATCCCAATTCCCTAATGAGCGTGAGGACATCCTGCTTTTTCCCAAGAGGAAGAAAGCGGTATAATTGCTGATGCAGGGCTATCTGTTGTGCTGTCTTTCGTTCAATTTCTACAGATGTCATATGATCCTCAATATTCAGAATAAAGGGTGATATATATTGGTCAAGACAAACATGAATTTTTTCATGTACAAAAGAATTATCATTTTCATTGATTTTTTTTATCAATCAGTTGGAAAATGGAACAAAATTGATATGAAATTTCAGTGAAAAAATATGTAATTAAATAGAGTGTCTAATCAAACATGATAAGGGGGTCCTTATGTATCCATTGAAAAAAGTTCTGATTCTCATCTTTATGATGAGCCTTATGGTACCTATGATGGCAACACTTGTCACCATTGGTACTGGGACAAGTGTTCAAAGACAACCAATCGCATGTTGGTTTGGCTATGAAAGAAGTGCTGATTTATACCTTGCATCCGAAATTGGGACTGCTGGCAATATTTCGGATTTAGCCTGGTATTCCAGCATTACACAGACATTAGCAATACCAACGAAGATCTATTTGAAAACGACAACAGCATCTACAATTACTGCTGATTCATGGGCAAACATGATATCTGGTGCCACGCTGGTGTATGATGGTACACTTACCGGTGCAACAGCCAGCAGTTGGAAACTTGTGGATATTAATGATTATGTCTATACTTCAGGCAATCTGTTTGTGCTTGTTGAGTGTTCATATGGAAGTTCCGGAACAGGCGGTTCTGCCGGAACACAATGGGCTTACACAACTGCAGCAAACCTTGCCAGTGAAGTTCATCAAGATTCATCTGCTCCCACTGGTAATGTTTCTGTGGGTTCTAATCGACCGAATCTCCAGATGAATATTACACCCCTCACCGGTCCTGCGGTCTTTTCAATGAGCTACACCAATATTGATTTCGGACAGATTTTCCTGAGTCAGACCTCTCCAACAGTAACTGTATCTGTAGCCAATATTGGTGGGGCATCCATGCATATCAATTCAACGGTACTGGGCGGAGCCAACCCGGGAGCATTTACTCTCACCGATACGAATACATATCCCTACACTTTGGCAAGCGGTACGAATATGCAGTTTACTGTCAATTTCCACCCGACGGTTGGCCAGGTATACAATGCAACCATCACGGTTACAGATGATTTGTCGAAAACAGCGCATACACTGACTCTTACGGGTATTGGTTTTGACGCAAATGTAACAACATTCCCCTATTCAGAAAGTTTTGATGGCACGACATTCCCACCATTATCATGGACGAACCAGAGAATCGTGGGAACTGCAAGCCCTGGAATCTGGGACAGGCAGACATCAGGAACCTACCCTACCTGCAACCCTCACTCAGGGGCTGCCATGGTCAGGTACAATTCATTTTCAATTTCAGCGAATACACATGCTGTTTTATCCACTCCACCCCTTGTTCTTCCTGGTAATAACTATCGTGTTTCATTCTGGTGGTACCGTGATCAAAGCACCAGTTACAATACTCCGAAGTATAGTGATGAAGGAGTCAGTGTCTGGTTTGGCACTTCACCAACCGATACGACCATGGCTGTTAATTTGGGTTTCATCCCTCGTGATGTGGTCTATGCTCCGATCGCCACTACTCCGGGCTGGTATAAATACGCCTTCAACTTCCCGGCAAGTTCAGAAGGTCCGGGTAAGTATGTCATGTTCAAGGCAAAGAGCCAATTTGGTGACAACATATTCCTGGATGATGTAACCGTTGAACTGCAGCCTTCCGGTGTACCATTCCCGGCAATTGTATCTTCTCCGGCGAATGCAGCGATCAATCTGTTCCCAACCATTTCCCTGAACTGGCTGCCTGATGGTACCGGTCCTGCTAATACAGGTTATAGACTTTCCTTTGGTACAGATAATCCGCCAACCAATGTGCTGTTTAACAGTGATCTGGGCATGGTAACAACCTACACACCCACACTTGCCTATGGTACAACTTACTATTGGCAGGTAGTACCTTTCAATGGTGCCGGGAATGCAACCGGTTGCCCGGTCTGGTCTTTCACAACCATGCCGGATCCAACAGTCACAACATTTCCTTATGTGCAGAATTTTGATTCGGTAACAGCCCCGGCTTTACCGGTTGATTGGTGGAAGATCGTTTCATCAACCTCTTCAAGTGCGGTTGTTACAACCTATACCTCAGGCACACCTCACTCCGGAACGAATCACGCTTATCTGTACAACTCGAGTGATAATCAGTCGAATTTGGTTTTAATTACTCCGCCGACTGCAAACCTGGGTGTAACACGAATCCGCTTCTGGGCAAAGGGTTCATCTGCAACGAACCTGATCATAGGAACTGTGTCAAATCCGATGAATCCAAGCTCGTTCATGCAGTTGACGACAATTGCCCTGACAACGACATACGCTGAATATCAGTATTCTTTTGCAGGTTATAACGGATTGGATCATTATATCGGGTTTAAGCACTCGAATTCAACAACCTATTTATCCATTTATATCGATGACTTTACATGGCAGTTAATTCCAACCGGTCCACAGATCGATTTGAATACAACATCGCTTGCTTATGGTGAAATCTATAATAATTCGACTGCGGTGCTGCCTGTAACTGTGACCAATAGTGGCTTGTCAGATCTATCATTTTCAACTGCAACTTCTGCACCTACGATCACTACAAACGTGACAGGTAACCAAACATTGACTCCCGGAGCATCCGCGCAGGTGAATGTGACGGTACATCCGAACGCAGAAGGCGCATTTACGGGTTCTGTGACATTCAATTCGAATGATCCTCAGCAACCTTCTGTTCAAGTTCAATTAACAGCAACAGTACTACCAGCATTGGCACCTGGATTGGTTGAAGTGGGTAATGGCACATTGGTTAACCTGAGTTTACCTGTGGAGCCCTACTACAATTACAGCTTTAGTCAGACACTCTATATGCAATCTGAACTGAATCAACCCAATAGCCGAATCACTTCCATCTTCTACAAATACGATGGTTCGGATGCCTGGGCAGATTCTGTTTGGATATATATGGGTTTGACAACACGTACAGAGTTTACCGGAACCACCGATTATGTTCCTGCAGACCAGTTGACACTGGTTTATCAGGGCTTGTTAACAGTCCCGGCTACAGCAGGCTGGGTGGAAGTTCCATTGCAGGTACCTTTTACATATGATAATGCATCCAATTTGGTTGTTTGTGTGGACAGGGATATGCCTCCATATCATCCGAATGCGGATGACTTCTACTGTACGGCCGTAGCAACAAACAGAAGTCTGGAACAGCATAGTGATGCACAAAACAGTAATGTGAATACACCACTGGCTGGAACTTTGAGGATGAATATTCCTGATACTCGTTTCCAATTCCAGACATTATCAAATGACCCACTATTTGCAGCCATCCCATCCACAATCAGTTTCAATTCGGTCAATGTGGGTGAGACTTCTACTGCAATCAATGTCCAAGTCAGGAATTCAGGTGGTGGTTCACTGACAATTACACAACCAATCACACTCACTGGTCCTGATGCTGCCATGTTCACTCTTACCGATACACACACTTATCCGCAGACATTGACTGCTGGACAGGGAATCACTGTATCCATTACATTCACACCAACAAGCGCAGGCAACAAGAGTGCCCAGTTGAATGTCATGGATAACCTGACACGCAATTTCCGTAGTACCAAGGAAAACTTAAAAGCTGAAAACTCAGAGAGGATAATGCATGTCCTTCCAATCTCGGGTTATGGTAATGATGGTGTGATCCATACATTCCCATATAACCAGGATTACGAAGATGCTGCCTGGCCTAACAACGGTTGGACTGTTGCTGATGATCAGAATGGCACACAAGGATGGCGTCGCAGAACGACAGCAGGTAATCCTCATAACGGAACAGCATATGCAGTGGTTGGAACTTTGGCAGGAAATCATTGGATGATGACACCCAAGTTCGAAATCTCCACGCAAAGTAATACGTTACGATATTGGATAAAGGACAGTACGGATACTCCTGATACAACAGCAGCATCTATGACTGAATACTTGAAACTGTATATCTCGACGACATCTGCCGATACAACAAGCTTCACCACTCAAGTGGGGAATATTCTGACCAACGCAGACATTCCAAGCACATATGAGCAAATGACAGTAGACCTTTCATCCTATGTTGGACAGAATGTCTACATCGCATTCATGCGTCATTCAACGGGTGGTAAGTTCTTGTACGTTGATGATTTCTCATTAGCGAATGCCACAGGCGTTGTCTTGAATCCTCCAACCAATCTGACCTACCAGGTTGTGAATGAGAACAACGTCACTCTGACTTGGGTGGCACCTACTCCTGCAACCGGAACGACACTGACCGGATTCAAGGTATATCGTAATGGTTCCCCGCTGAGCACGATCCCGAATTCAGCGACGTTGACCTTTACTGACATTTCTGTACCTGTGGGTACGTACACTTATGCCGTAAGTGCAGTATATCAGGAAGGTGAATCAGTGCTTTCAGGTTCAGTCGGTGTTGATATCACGGGTGGTAATCCGAATGAACTGCTTGTCGAAACATTCGATTTTTATGATGATTTTGCACTGAGTTTCGGTTACTGGACTAATCTCGATGTCGATGGGATCAATACCTACAACTTTGGTGGTGTAACCTACCCGAATATGAATTCTCCCAAGGCATGGATGGTATTCAATCCGAATGCGACGACACCTCCGTTGACCACTCTGACCGCTCATTCAGGAAATAAAGTCCTGATTTGCTTTGATGCTCAAAATTCAGTGAATAATGACTGGCTGATCACTCCGAGAATTCATTTGGGAACAGCCTCATCATTCAACTTCTGGGCAAAATCATTCACTTCCCAGTATGGATTTGAGAAGTTCAAGGTCGCAATTTCAACGACAGATAACCAACCGGTAAGTTTCACAAATGTCATTAGTGGTGCAAATCCAGTATCTGCTCCTGCTGCTGCATGGACTCAATATACATATGATTTGGCTGCTTATGATGGTCAATATGTCTATATTGGAATCAGATGTGTTTCAGAGAATGCATTTGCCCTGTTGCTTGATGATTTCAAGCTCATCACGACAGGTGGTGTAGGTGTTGATGATCCTGCACCTCTTCCAACCACAACTTCATTGATTGGGAACTATCCGAACCCCTTCAATCCTGAAACTTCAATCCAGTATAATGTGAAAGAAAAGGGGAATGTGCTGATTGAAATATTCAATACCAAGGGGCAGAAGGTTAAGACACTCGAAAACAGTCTTCGTGAACCGGGACATTATACTGTCAATTGGACAGGTAAGGATGACAACGGACACGCTGTATCAAGTGGAGTGTATTTCTACAAGATGAAGACCGGTACCTTCACCTGTACAAAGAAGATGATTCTGCTCAAGTAAGCAGGATTTAAAAGGAATAATGAACGGCGTCCTATAAAGGGGGCGCCGTTTTTTCAAATTACGAAGATGAATATGCATTTTGAAGTAAAGGAGCTATTTGCATTGTTGATGATACGAACTGCAATCATGATCATGATACTTATCATCCCAATCAGTAGTGTCATTGCTTCTGAAAGAGAGGGGGAATTATTGCTGAACCCCTCGCAAATCAATTTTGCCCCACAAACCGTTAATTCTAGTTCTGTGCCTGTAACGGTCAATGTTAGCAATATTGGTGATTCACTAATGATCATTACATCCCTGACGCTGCAAGGGGCTGAGCAAAGCAGTTTTATTCTCGATGATGATCATCGTTATCCTGTATTCTTGAGTCCAAGTACTTCGATAGCTGTAACGATTGCCTTTCATCCACTATCGGTAAATA
>DAONDQ010000063.1:0-16623 GCA_035402645.1 Candidatus Cloacimonadota bacterium
ATCAACTGCATCTGCTCCAGGGGTGAACGTTGATCATCGATTGCAAGTGTATCCAATAACACTCCGCCTGCTCCGTAGGAAGCCCTTTCTGCGCTGCTTGCAGAATCAAACAGAGTCAGACCAATGACAAGTATCTGCAGTCCGCCTCCGGCACTACTGGTGGCAAGGAAACTGATGTCATCCTCCAGCTTGATCTCTTCCATCTCTGCTTTGGAAAGCAGGAGAGAGGACTTCGTTTTCTCTTCCAAAGCTCGGATCGAACGATAGATACCTATCTTCACATCTTCTTCGGGTTTTTCGACGGTAGTGGGGAAATTTGCTAATCCCAGGAGATTGTATTGACTGTCCTGTCGTGAAAAGAGAAGAGATTTGGTGGTTGTACTACCAATATCAGTGATCAGGATTCGGTTCTTCAACATATATCCTCCTCGTGCATAAACACCAATAAATAGTATGCACCTCTGTGAAATCCGAATATCGATTCCCTCATGACTCATGAAGTGATAAGAATCACGAAGCACGATTCATTCAGCTTGTAAAGAGATTTTTTACATTTTATCATGTTTGGAAATAATATAATTGAGTTTGACAGCATTTCTCATATTTCTTAATCATTCATCAAAATTTGGTTGGCATATTCACCATGAACCACCTATTTTATAGAAAAATGGCACTACAAAAATGGAGGAATCATGAACGCTATCAAACAAATATACCAATGCAAGCTGTGCGGCAATGTGGTTGAGGTCCTTGTCGCCGGTGGTCCCATCCCCGTATGCTGCGGTGAAGAAATGACACTTTTGGTTGAAAATACAGTTGATGCTGCCAAGGAAAAACATGTACCCGTGATCGAAGAAGCTCCTGGTGGAGTGATTGTGAAGGTGGGTGCTGTTGAACATCCAATGCTGGATAACCATTATATAGCATGTATTGAAGTCATGACAGACAGTCTTGTCCTTCGTGCAGACCTGAAACCGGGAATGAAGCCCGAGGCTTTCTTCCCCGTACTGATGAAGGATGTCAGACTCGCACGTGAATATTGCACATTACACGGATTATGGATTAATTCTTAGGAGGTATGTATATATGCCAGATCTAAAGGGAACAAGAACTGCCGAAAACCTGATGAAGGCTTTTGCAGGTGAATCACAGGCAAGAAACCGTTACACGTATGCAGCACGAACTGCACAGAAAGAAGGCTTTGAACACATTGCCGGCATCTTTCTGGAAACAGCCGATAATGAAAGAGTGCATGCGAAACTATTCCTTTCCAAGCTGATCGAGCATGGCATGAGTGGTGAAGGAATCGAAATCACAGCTGCTTATCCTGTATTCTGGAATATGGAGAGCACTGTGAAAAACCTTGAATATGCTGTGACAGGTGAAAATGAAGAATGGTCTTATCTGTATCCCCTCTTTGCAGATATAGCAGAAGAAGAAGGTTTCAAGGACGTTGCAGTCCTGTTCCGCATGGTTGCTAAAGTGGAAGTGAAGCATGAGGCACGTTATAAGAAACTTCTGCATAATGTGTTGAATCATGAAGTGTTCAAGAAAGACGGCAAAGTATACTGGAGATGCCGTGAGTGCGGTTATATCCATGAAGGTACTGAAGCCCCGATGACTTGCCCGGTGTGTGCTCATCCCCAGGCATTTTACGAGATGTTCGTAGAAAACTATTAAATAAAGGAGTCTCAAATGCAGAAATACCAATGCGAAGCTTGCGGATATATCTATGATCCCGCAGAACATGGAAATGTGTCCTTTGAAAGCCTTCCAGATGACTGGGTATGCCCGGAATGCGGAGTCGGGAAGGACATGTTTGTCCCGATTGACTAATTGATAATATGATAATGAAGACGCCCTTCACGGGCGTCTTTTTTTGTATATAAACCCTAAAAATTCCTTTACATTCATCCTTACTGATGGCACAAAAGGCCGAATCGGCATATTCGGCGGCAGGTATGGTAATTGGGCTTGGGATCCGGATAAGACACCGTTTTAGTAAGAAATATTGCCTTACTCAAGGATTACATCTACAACATCAATGTAATGAAAAAAAGCGAATGAAGATTTAAAATTGAAGATTGAAGAGCGAAGAATTCCTTCCCTTTGGACGTTGTGCTGAGCCTGTCGAAGTATAAAGAAAGGGTGGCACTTCCCCCTTGGGCGCTGTACTGAGCTTGTCGAAGTGAAGGGGGGATACAAGGGAGGTCTTGTGACGGATGAGTTTGATTTGTTGGGCCCGCGTCAGCAGACCCGAGTGATATTTGCTTTGAGTAATGTACGAATCCCCTTAGACAATGAAACAGCGAAAGAGAATAATGCAGCATGATGAGTAAACAGTATGTTAATTAAAAAAAAAGCCATAATACATTTCATTAAGGAGGCATGCAATGAAACGAGTATTGGTTATTTTAGTATTACTGCTAATTGTGCGTGTTTGTTGCGCAAAACCCGATTATTACCGTAGCAAGGGTGTATTTTACTTCGAGAAACCAGCGAAGGAACTTTCAAATTATTATGCATTTCAGTATCCTCCCACGAAGAACCTCATGGGGGAGACTGCCATTGTTGCAGATTCTCTGTTAATCATGCCTACCTGGAATGCGCAGAAGGATAAGAAAGAAGAGTTTTCAACAATTTACTCATTTCGTATGAGAGATCATGAAATATTGGATAGCCTGGTCATACCCTCGATACATGTAGCTCATGCCTGTTATGATAGGGATATCTATCTTCTAGGAACTACAAGAAATGGTGTAAGTGATACTTTAGACGTGATTAACATAGACAATCATTTAAAAATAAAAGAGATTCATCATTATCAAATACCGTCCGGGCTGCATATGAAAGATGTTGAAATTGCCAACGATAATCTTCATATTATTTGTGTGAGTGATAACCATGAGTTTTGCCATTTAACAATAGATTTGAAAACAAAGAAACTCAGCAATATTGAAAACCTTTCTGATAAGTCTATTATTGCTTCCCTGAGTGATGGATTTCTTTTCTATGTTGAGCAAGATTCAGCCGATATCAGATATATCAAGCAATCGCTCGCAGATAAACAAGCAAAACCAGTGGAACAGACCATTCCATATAAGATTGAATCAGAAATAATGAAAGATGATATTGCCTTTCAGTTTGAAGTTTCCGGGGATTACATGGTGCTGTCATATCACCAAAAACTGGATTTCGATAAAGAAGTCGGACTCCTCAAAATAGTCCTGATCAATATGGAGAAGAATACCTTTGTAGCAAAAACAGTCGAAGGTGCAACCAGGAGTTTTTTACTGAAGGACAATTCCCTATATACGTTTAAATCCGTATTCAGACCCAGTTACAATAAAATAAAGGATTACCAGGTACTCACAGTGACAAAACAGGATTTGAATCTGCAAAATGAAAAAGAGCTGATTACCTTCTTCCCACGCGAATGGAATTATGCTTTTGATATTGTAGCTGAAGAGGGGAATAATATTGCTCTGATTGGAGACTACATGTATACAAACTCAAAAGTTGGGAAAAGCTATCTATCAGTCTATTTAGCCCAGTTTCATTTGTAATTGATAGTCGTAAGGATACATCAGTAAACTCAATGAGTTCTTTCAGAAATTTCTTGCTTAAAATACATGATTTTAGATGAATGAAACAAAAACCAACCACGTAAGGAGAGATAATGACCCAGGAACAATTCAATGAAATCCTTGATTTTGCTTCCGACCGTGAAAAGGAAGCGGTTAAGTTCTACCAGGACCTACAGCATAAAGCCAAATTTGAAGGCATGATCGAGATGCTGAAAGAACTGGAAATGATGGAGACGGGGCATATCGCTGTCATCGAAGGTATCCGTAATAAAGGCATCGGCAGGATCGTACTGCAGGATGTTCGTGACCTGCATATCAGCGAATATATCAGTACCGAGTCTTCCATGGATCAACTGGATTACCAGGGTATTCTCATCACAGCCATGAAGCGTGAGGAGAATTCAACGAAACTCTATTCTGAAATGGCATTGCGTTTCCAGGATTCAGAACTGGAGAAACTCTTCCATCGTCTTGCACAGGAAGAAAAACAGCACAAACTCTATTTTGAAAAACTATACGACGAAGTCGTTTTAAAAGATATGTAATCCCATTGAGTCGGGTGGGTTTCCACCCGATTCTTTTTTATCAAAGATTCAGGTTTCTGATGAGGTATATCAGAGTGTCTATCCGTAGCCAATTACGTATGATTCCATGTGTTCTACTGCTGTGGTCAATTATTATGCCTGCCTATACGCTCGATATCGAGGAAAAGAAGCGTCAGTTGCAGGATATTGAAAACCAGATCGAGAAGAGCCAGGACGCAATCAGAAAAGCAGAAGAAAAGCAGAAACTCACTACCAAGAAAGTAAGTGATGTCAAGCAGCAGAAGCAGGTCATCGATAAGAATGTGCAGCAACTTTCCATCGTCGAAAAACAGGCAAGGCAAAGCCTGGTTACTTCCACTATGGAACTTCAATCCGCTGAGACGGAACTGCAAAGGCTTGAACGTGTTTGCAGTGAAGAATTCATCAAATTGTTCTATCTCGATTACCAGGATCGTTACACGGCAACCAGGACAACCGATAAGATGTTTCTTTCCATATTGGCGAATGCAACGGTTAAATCGATCCATGAGAAGACAGGTCAGCGAAATAATCTGTTGCAAGTGAATGAAGAGAATCAGGTTGAGTTTTCCAAAATTCATGAATCGAAAGTGACCGAATCACGCAAAAGTACTCAATACCTGGCACAGATGAAGAACCTGCAGAAGGAAGTCTCCCGTCTCGAAAGTGAAAAAAGTCAATACATGAAAAAGATAGAGCAGCTTCGGCAGGATGCTCGCGAACTCGAGAAACTCATCACAAAACTCGACATGGAATCCGGTGATGAACCGAAGACCTATAAATTCAGTTCCAATCGCTTGCCTTGGCCTGTAAGGGGAAGGATCATCAGGGATTTTGGTGAGGAAAAGAACGAACAATATCATACCAGTATTATCAGTAATGGAATTGATATCGCGGTACCTGAAGGAACGTCCGTCATTGCTGTGGATAATGGTGAGGTTGTATTTGCCGACAGGTTTGGCGGGCAGGGAAAATTGGTCATCATTGATCATAAGAATGGATTTTATTCTCTCTATGCCTATAACAATTCTCTAACTGTCAGCAAAGGACAACAGGTGAAAAAAGGTCAGGCAATCGCATTATCCGGCAAGACAGGTTCAGCCAGAGAACCTTCTGTCCATTTTGAACTCCGAAAGAACGGGAAGCCGGTTAATCCGCTTGCTTACCTGCAATAGAGGTGAAGAAATTTGAAATTATATCAGAATGTAACACCCGGTGAAGTTCCAGGCCTTATCCGGAGGCACTGGTCTCCTGATACAGTCTTCCTGCATTATACTGGAAGCATGTTTGGCATGGGATGCTCTGCACTCAGTAAAGAGGCAGTGGATAGGGTGGATGAACTCAAGCAGAGACCCGGAAAGAAAGGGTTCATCATTCTGATTCCGCATATTTCCTGGCTGGAAAAACTGAAGATCAGGAGTTCCATATTCGAAGTGAAACTGATGGAGCAATACTGGCCCGGGAATGTGACTTTCCTGCTTCCCACGGAAGATGAAAATCTCGCATATTTGGCGAGACATGGGAAGATCGCGGTTCGGGTTCCCTATCAACCCATGCTTCAGGAATTGATCAGCGCCATTGGGGAGCCAATTATTTCGACCAGTATCAATAAAGCCGGTATGCCTTTCATGACAGACATGATGGAAATCAAGAAAAAGTTACCGGACTGGTTTGATCTTGGATTCGTGCCAACAAAAAAGCAAATGCAGAACGAGATGGAACCATCCACGATCATAGAATTCATCGATCATCAGTTAAAATGCCATCGTGAAGGTTCCGTACCATTCTTCGAGATCAGGGAATCCTATGAGCATCCGCTGATTCTCTTCACCTGTACAGGGAATATCTGTCGCAGTCCAATTGCTGAATATGTGGCTCGCCAGTTGTTCACTGAATTGGAAATGCCATATCGGACAGCCTCAGCAGGTATAATCAATAATGGTGTACCCATCTCCAGATATTCACTCCAGGTGCTGATGGAACATCAGATCAATGCGAGTGAGCATTTTTCAAGGGTGCTGAATCGATCGATGATCAGTTCGAGTTGGCTGATCCTAACAATGGAAGTGCAGCAAAAGGTCTTTTTACGAAACATGTATCCGCAATATGCTTATAAGATTCACGCTTTGAACGAATTCACAGGATTTGAAGGGAGTATTGAGGATCCGTTCGAAAAGGAGTTGGAAGTCTATCGTGATACTTACGATAATATACAGGAGAAAATTGAGATTTTGGTCAATATCCTGATCGAAATCGACCAACGCTTTATTACATAAGGGACGTATCATGCAGGAACCAGCCATTACCAACGATTTGATTAGGGAACATGCCATTAATGAAGACGAATACAAGAAGATTTTAGAAACACTCCACAGGGAACCTACCTTCACCGAATTAGGCATCATTTCTGTCATGTGGTCAGAACATGCAAGCTACAAGAATTCCATCCGTCTGCTGAAAACACTCCCGAAGGAAGGGTCCGCTATCCTGGCGAAGGCTGGGGAAGAAAATGCAGGCGTGGTCGATATTGGTGATGGAATGGCTGTGTCATTCAAGATTGAAAGCCATAATCACCCCTCTGCCGTGGAACCTTATCACGGTGCCGCTACAGGAGTTGGCGGAATACTAAGGGATATCTTCACGATGGGAGCAAGACCGGTGGCAGTCCTGGATTCATTGAGATTCGGTAATCCGAATGACCCGCAAGTGAAGCACTTGATTCGGGAAGTTGTGAATGGCATTGCAGATTATGGTAATTGCTTCGGTGTTCCGACCGTAGGTGGAGAAGTATATTTTGAAGACAGTTATGAAGGGAATCCGTTAGTCAATGCAATGGCTGTTGGGATTCTCAAGCATGAGCATTTGGCTAAATCATCTGCGAAAGGTATTGGCAATCATGTGGTTTATGTAGGTGCCAAGACAGGCAGGGATGGGATCCATGGAGCGACATTTGCATCAGTCGAACTGACGGAGGAATCGGAAGAAAAGCGTACCGCCGTACAGGTGGGTGATCCGTTCATGGAAAAGCTCCTTCTGGAAGCGACACTGGAAGTGATTCAAAAGGGATTGGTCGTAGCCATCCAGGATATGGGTGCTGCGGGTCTGACCTGTTCCAGCAGCGAAATGGCAGGGAAATCGGAAGTTGGAATCGAACTCGATGTTGCGAAAGTCCCCAAGCGTGAAACGGGAATGACAAGTTACGAGGTCATGCTTTCCGAATCGCAGGAGAGGATGCTCATCATTGTCGAACCGGATAAATTCGCTGAACTGGAAGCCGTCTTCCATAAATGGGATCTATCGGCTGTGATTATTGGTAAAGTGACTGGAGACGGTTTGCTGCGGGTACTGGAAGACGGACATGTGAAAGCTGAACTTCCGGCAAAGATGCTTGTTCTGGGTGGGGATGCACCCGTATATACAAGAGAAATGAGAAAACCTGAGTATTTGGATGAACTGAATCATATCAATTTGGATGACCTGCCTGAACCCAAGGATTACAACAATACGATCAAAAAGCTCTTTGCTTCTGCCAACCTGGCTCATAAGAGGCACATCTACAGGCAATATGATCATATGGTCCAGGTCAATACAATCGTAGAACCGGGTTCCGATGCCGGGGTGATTCGTGTGCAGGGAACCAGGAAAGCGCTTGCCGTATCTACTGACTGCAACGGGAGACACTGTTATCTCGATCCTTATGAAGGAACAAAGGGAGCAGTGGCAGAGTCTGCGAGAAATGTCGTGTGCAGTGGCGCTAAACCTCTGGCAATTACGAATTGCCTGAACTTTGGTAATCCTTACAAACCGGAAGTATATTGGACTTTTTCCGAGGCTATCCGGGGAATGTCTGATGCATGCAGAGCTTTTGATACTCCGGTAACGGGTGGAAATGTATCTTTCTACAACGAAAATCCCAAAGGTGCAATATATCCTACACCGACCATTGGAATGCTTGGACTGGTGGAAGATCTGGAATTCGTGTTAAACCAGGAATTCAAGAAAATCGGAGACTGTATCATTCTTTTGGGAGAACATTGCAAGCAGATAGGCGGTTCGGAATATCTCAAGACCATACATGACATGATTGGCGGTTTCCCCCCAATTGTTGACTTGAAGCAGGAAAAAGAACTTCATGAACTGGTACTTGAATTAAATCATAACAGGTTGTTGCGTTCCGCCCACGATTGTTCAGATGGAGGCTTGGTGGTTGCCATTGCTGAATCCTGTATGAAAGCAGACGGTACATGTTTTGGTGCGGAAATCAATGTGAATCCCGTATATCGCAGGGATGCTGAATACTTTGGGGAAGCGCACGGAAGGATTATCATATCCTGTTCCCCTGAGAATCTTCAGGATGTGGAAAAGATCATAAGAGACAGGAATTATCCTTATCATATTCTTGGAAAGGTAGTTGAATCAAATCTAATGATTGACAATTCCATTAGAATTGATATCAAAGAAATCAGGGAAATATGGGAGGGAAGCCTTCCATTATAGAGATCATCTTTCATGGAAAGAGTTTTACCATTTACCGTTAACCAATATCAGGAGAGGAAATGAAGATGCATTTTGTATTTGGTTCCTTCTTTTGGGGTATGATCATACTCCTAATCGGCTTAGGTATTATACTCCGCGCGTTTAACATCCATATTCCATTAGTGAGGATTTTCTTTGGTCTCATCATCATCTTGATAGGTGTCAAGTTGCTGGTTGGAGCCACAGGAACAAAGGTCCATTCAACGACAGTCTTTGATGATCGGCATTGGTCAAGCACGAGCCGGAACCGTGATTTCAATATCATCTTTGGAACGGGAGAGATCGATCTTACACAGGTGGATACTCTTCAACTGGCAGGTAAAAGGGATATCAACGTAATATTCGGGTCGGGAACTGTACTGCTAAGCGATAAGATGCACACGCAAATTGATGTGAGCACAGTTTTCGGTGATGTTCAATTACCATCACATGATATCGGCATGTTCGGAACTGACAGCTATACCATGAATGCAGAAGGAGATTCACTTCAAACGCTAAGGATCAATGCGAATGCCATTTTTGGGGATATTCATTTCAAAGTCGTTAAATCGGGTGAACAGGCAACTCCGGAACAGAAAGATTCATACTGATTGAGATAGGAACGCTGTGAAAAAGTCAATCCTTTTGCTTGTTTTACTATCATTACTGTGCAGCCTTGGAGCAACTGAAAAGATTGGACTTGCACTGAGTGGTGGAGGTGCAAGAGGGTTTGCACATATCGGGATATTGAAGGTAATTGATGAAGTGGGGCTTCCCATCGATGCCATATCAGGAACAAGCATTGGTGCAATCATAGGTGGTCTATATGCAATGGGATATTCAGCAACGGAGATTGAAAGTCTCTGTGTTAAGATAGATTGGAAGCAACTATTCAATGATTCGCTCGAACGTGGGGATTTATCTGTCAGCCAGAAACGATGGGCACCTTACGGGAACTACTTCTTTACACTGAATAAGGGACTGATCCCCAATCTGCCTTCTGGTTTCATTCCCGGACAGCATGTTGATGAACTGATGTACTCTCTCTTCTATCCTGCTTCAGTTATTACAAATTTTGATGATCTGCCCATCCCATTCAGATGTGTGGCGACAAACCTGATCACAGGAGAGAAGAAAGTCTTTGCAAATGGCTCGCTGGCGGAAGCGGTTCGTGCTTCGATGTCAACACCGAGTGTTTTCCATCCGTATGAACTGGACGGACAACTATATATCGATGGTGGGATCAGTCAGAATTTACCTGCTGATATTCTGCCCGGAATGGGAGTGACACGCTGCATCGGCTTGAAGGTTAATTCCAAATTGCGGAACAAGAACAACCTGAATGATATTATTCAAGTGCTCGATCAGACCATCAATATAGGGATCACGACCAAGGTGAACCTGGCAATTCCCAACTGTGATCTTCTCATTGAACCCGACTTGAGTACATTCAATTCATCGGACTATGATAATATCAGCGAGATCATTGCCGCCGGTGAAGCAGCAGCAAGAGAGCATATCGACCAATTGAAACAACTTGCGGAACTGAGACGGCAAGACCCTATCCAGAAAAATACCCTTCCCCCGATCCCTGAAAGAGTCAGACTGCAAAGGATCAATGTACGCGGGAATGAATATCTGAGTTCAAGCAAGGTAAAGGAATATCTTGATTTGACACCGGGAGATGAATATACTAAGAAGCAAATTCTGAATCATTCTCGGGATGCATATAATTTTGGTCTTTTCGATACCATCTACCCAATTCTTTCCAAATCCGGTGATGAATACTCCCTGGATGTAAAGGTGAATGAAATGGCACGTAAATCCGCAGCCATAAATTTGACTTATAACCAGGATGATAAACTGGTTGCAGGAGTGGTATTCAGTTTTACGAACCTCCTTCAAAAGAATTCCAAACTACTTGCAGAAGTCAAAGTTGGAGGAAGACAGGCGTTGAATATCGATTATGCCAAGAACTTCGGGAATAATTGGGGGATATATTTCAGGACATTTCCCAATATCGAAGAGAATAAGTTGTATCTCTATAATGAAAACCATGAAAAGACAAGCAGTGTCCGCTCACTCGAGTTTGGTTCCACTGCCGGGATTGGTTTCTTTGCCAGAAAAATCCTGATCGTGGAAGGTTACGGCTTTGCTTACAACACCAGGTTGTACCGGGATATATCGAATATTGACATCGATGATAAGCAATTCACCTCTTCCGGAATCGGAGTCAAATTCTATCATGAATCCCTGGATGATTATGTCTTTCCCATGAAGGGAACGCAATTGCTTGCGAAGTTCTCGGGAGCTGACAGTCATATTGGGAGCGATGCCACTTACAAGAAATTCAGGTTGAATTTCCAGACTGGATTCCCCCTTGTAAATAGATTATCTGCATTCTATCATTTTGAATATGGTTCCTATTTCAAACAAATGGATGTCGTGCAATTCGATCCCTTCTATTTCGGCGGAATAGACAGTTTCATGGGTTACCAGCAATCAGAAAAGAGCGCTCCCTTCTATAAGGTCAATACATTCACGATAAGAACTGAACCGATCAACAACCTGTTTCTTGAATACAAGATTGCAGGTTTGAATTATGCTGATTCTGATATCTGGACACCTTTCAAGAACCTTACCATGGGTGGTGGTTTCGTGATTGGGTATAGAAGTCCTCTCGGTCCCATGCGTGTTGGACTTGGTATCACTGAAGACAGTACTTTGAATTATTTCATTTCAGTTGGTTATGATTACGATATATTCGAGTTCTCGAGAAGGTAGCATGGATAAAATACCAGTCTTTGACCTGCATGCCGATACCTATTATAAAAAACTTCTTCTTCACCAGCATCGCTTTTTGAGAAGGGCTTTCTTTCACCGATCCAACCTGGATAATCAACTTGTATCAGCACAGGAAATGATCTCTATCACACCCGAAAACCTGATACTCGGGAATGTCAAGGTCCAGGCACAATCCTTGTATCTTGCTGGATACAGTCTGCAAGGCGCACTTCATAATTCATTACAGATGGTTCAAATGATGAAGAAGGACATTGCCTTGAATGAAAACCTCTTTCAAGTTCGCAATACTGAAGATGTAACTCCTCATTTGAATGATGATAAAACAGGCATATACATTACCATCGAAGGCTTGGAAGTCATTGAGGGGAATCTCGATTTGCTTGATATCTTTGCTGAACTTGGGGTTCGGATGGTTGCTCCTACATGGAATCGGGTGCTGCCGTTTGTTCCTTCTTTCCTGGAAGGCGGGGGAATGTTCAGGAGAGGGAAAGACCTTGCTGCGAAGATGAATGAACTGTCCCTCATCATGGATATATCACATATGTCACCGGAAGCATCACTCGAAATGGCGAACCTGCTTCATACTCCCATCATCGCTTCACATGCAAATCTTCTGAGATTGAATGCTTTCCCGAGAAATCTCACCGACAGGCAGATGGATATGCTCAAAGAGAGGAATGGCATAATTGGTCTTACGTTCTGTCCTGACTTCCTTCGCATCGAGCAGGAGAGTTTTCCATCAGATGGATATCCCATAGGCTACCACTACTTATATCGAATTATCTCTGAGATCATTGATAATTGGGGTATTGAGATGATTGCCCTGGGATCGGATTTTGACGGATTGACCGATATTGAACAAGGCTTGGAAGACCCTGCATGTTATCCGAGTCTTGCAGAATTTCTATCCTATAAAGGTATGAACAAGTCTGAGATTCGAAAGATATTCTTCGATAATGCCCTTCGCGCCATCAGCCAATAAGTTTAATCACGAAGCAGTTGCTTGATCGTATTCTTGCAGATCTCTTCTGAACCCTTGGGGCTGTCACTTTCCACATAAACCCGTATGATCGGTTCTGTCCCTGATTTCCTGATATGAATCCAGTGCTTGTCACCAATGATCTTCAATCCATCCTGGGTATCCTTCTCCAGTTCGGGATAGAGTGTCTCCGCTTTTTTCATGATTGCATCGAGTTTCTCGGGCGCTACATTGATCTTGTCCTTCGCAAAGTAGTAATGTGGTATCTTTTCAGCCATCTGTGAGACTTTCTTATTCTCTTCAGCGAGTAATCCAAGCACAAGCGCCATTCCGGCAAGGGCATCCCTTGTATAATGCACATCAGGGCAAATCACTCCTCCGTTGCCTTCACCGCCGATCGGTGATTTGATCTCCATCATCTTCTTGCCGACATTGATTTCACCAACCTTGGTTCTTTTTACCTTGCATCCGTATTTTGAAGCTACATCCTCAGATGCCATGGACGAGGAGAGATTAATGACCACATCTCCCTTCTTCTTGCGTAGTACAAACTCTTCTGCAAGAAGGACTGTGAACTCCTCTCCAATGCACTCGCCTTTCTCTGATACGATTGAAAGTCTATCCACATCGGGGTCTGTGGCAAAACCAATGTCTGCTTTGTGCTGTTTTACTGCTTCTTCCAGTTGCTTGAGATTCTGGTTCAAGGGTTCCGGTGTATGAGCAAAATGACCAGTCGGTGCTGAATTCAATTCGAACAATTCGCAGCCTAATTCAAGCAGTAGTGTGGGTGATATGACACCACCTGCACCATTGACCGAATCCAGGACGACTTTGAATTTTCTCTTTCTGATCTTTTCCAGGTCAAGATAAGGGATGGAAAGAACCTTCTGAATGTGTCTATATCCTGCATCGTAGTCATCTTCCACAGTACCGAGTTTATCCCAGTTAGCATATTGAATTGGTTTATCCAGGGAAGTGAGGAAATCCTGTGCCACTTCAGGGAACAGGAAAAGACCGTTCTTTCCCACGATCTTCAATGCATTCCATTCAGCAGGATTATGGGAAGCTGTAATGGCGAGTCCTCCCACTGCATCTGATTCTTCAACTGCAAGCAAAATGGTGGGTGTGGAAGCAATACCAAGGTTGACGACACTGCATCCAACACTGAGCAAACCTGAGACGATTGCATGATATATGGTTTCTCCGGTTGTTCTCGAGTCTCTTCCCACAACAATTTTTCCTTTACCGCAGAACATACCGTAATGTGCTGCATATTGGAAGGCGACTTCAGGAGTAAATGTTTCTCCAAAGATACCTCTGATACCTGAAACACTGACCATAAGTTTGCTCATTTAAACCTCCATTCTGTATAAAAAAAGCCGATGTTTCCATCGGCTGGAATATATGATCATTGATTAGAAATTAAACTCAGCACGGTTATCGATAACCTTTGCATTTTCTCTCAAATCCTGATACCACTTGTTGGCATAGGCTTCTTCCTCACGCTTCTGAGCATTCTTTTGCAGAGATTCCTTCTGCGTCTCGAAGTTCTTCATATCAGGAACATTTCGTTTCTCGATATAAGCCAGGAATAAACCTGTCTTGGATTTGATGAGAGGCGTGAACTGTCCGACATTTGCCTTCAGAATCGCATTGGCAAGTTCGGGTTGGATTCCAATTGTAGGCATTCCGGAGTATTTCTTCACACCCGGTGCATCTATGACCTGGATTCCATCCTTGGCAGCCATGGCAAGATATTGATTTGGCTTGTACTGTGACATGAACTGCTTAGCCTTCTGCTCCATCACAGCAAGTTGCTTTTCGCTAATGACGGATGCCTTGATCTGTGATTTCAGGAGATCATTCATTTCTGCATAATGATCACCTGCTTTAAAAGAGATCTGCGCAATGATCAATGCACCTTCAGGAGTATGAACGATAGGTGATATGGAATGAAGGCGAGCCTTCTTTGCCCATGCTAACAGCATGTCATTCTTTCCAATATAGGGAAGATACTTGGCATCTTTGAAAATTTCGTCGGTTTCAGGTGCTTCAAGTTTTTCCTTCTTGGCGGTGGCTTCAATTCCTATCTTCTTTGCCATCTTGCGAATATTTTCCGCTTTCGTCAGGAGCTCGTCTTTCGTGGTCTGGCTTGGTGTTACCCTGATCACGATATGGCTTGCCTTAACCTCAGGCTGTCCCTGTTCATTCACACGCTTTTCAGTGACTTTGACAATATGCCAGCCGAAACTTGTTGTGAAAGGCTTGGAAACCTGACCGGGTTCAAGGGAAAAAGCTACTTTCTCGAATTCAGGAACCATTTGACCATGTCCGAAGAAACCAAGGTCTCCACCATTCTGCTTTGTGCCGGGATCCGTTGAAAACTCGGTAGCGAGTTTGGCAAAATCCTCACCGGAGAGAACACGGCTATAGACGTCGTCGATATCACGCTTGGCGGTATTATAGTCATCCTGGCTCGGTGTGAGATTCATTTGGATAAAGCGGAACTTGGAAGCAGGCTTGCGCTTGAATTCCTTTTCCTTGTTCTTATCGTAATATGCCTTGATATCAGCATCTGTTACGTTAAAATTACCTGCTTTCTGGTTATCGAAGAATATGATCTTCGCATCAGCAGTATTGTTTGTATTTATAAATTCGCGACGAATACTGTCGGGCGTGATCTTAACTGTTTCCTTGATTGCCTTCATCAGCTTTTCATACGGAAGAGTTTCTCTTACGTTCTCTTCGATGGCAGTAGCAAACTGTTCGTTGCTGGTGAGGGCTGCGAGATATTTCTGATAATCGAACTGACCATTTGTCTGGAAATACTGACTCTGCTTGACTTCGTCAGGCGGATTATTCTTCATCTTATCCAATACTTCTTTATCGGTAAACGAAATATGATGCTTTTTCACCTGCTTATCCAGCAATGTACGCATGACAAGACGATCCCAAGTCTGATCATTGATAGACTTGATCGTGTCTTCAGTCAATTCCACATCGGGATTTGCCTGCGTGTAGTTCTGGATTGCAGCCTGTAATATCTTCTCATATTCAGGGAATGTGATCTTTTTACCATCGATCTTACCCACGAGATTCTTCGTTTTGAAGAAATCAAGACTGCTCACGCCCATGATTCCCATACCGACTACAAATGCGACAATGACAACCCAAATGACATATTTTTGCCGTTTCCTTAAGTCTTCTAACATAACGACTCCTATTCTTGCTCAGTTATCAAGAAATCAAAAACACAGAAATGCTGAAATCGTTCAAGATATTTTTTCGTTCATTCTATTTAAAGGCGACAGCACATAGCCTAAGGTGGAGCGGAGCGCAAACTCAGGAAAGGTATCCCCGTGAATCTCAGCGCCTCTTGTGGGCGACACTACTCCTATCATATACCGCCTCGAAGGGGCTTCATATAATAATAGGTTTTTTGCCACGCCGGGCTTCCGCCCGAGCGTTATTATCAGAACATCCCGCTGGGATGATTTTCAGTAGAGTAATAGCTATTATTGTCTGATGCTAATTCCATAAATCAAAAAGTTACGATTATCTTTCTGCCCATTATGGGCATTCTGCCATATCACTCGGGCGGAAGCCCGGTGCATGAATTCCCCTTCCTTATTAGCCCTGCAAGGGCGAAATAACATAGCCTAAGGTGGAGCGGAGCGGAACCTCTTGAGAAGTTCGAAGTGCGATGTACGAAGTTCGAGGTAGAATCCCCTTCCTTATAAGCCCTGAAAGGGCGACACTACTCCTATCATATACCGCCCCGAAGGGGCTTCATATAATAATAGGTTTTTTTGCCGCGCCGGGCTTCCGCCCGAGCGTTATTATCAGAACATCCCGCTGGGATGATTATCAGTAGAGTAATAGCTATTATTGTCTGATACAAATTCCATAAATCAAAATGTAACGATTATCTTTCTGCCCAGTATGGGCATTCTGCCGTAACACTCGGGCGGAAGCCCGGTGCATAAAATCCCCTACCTTATAAGCCCTGTAAGGGCGGTACATACCCAGCCTTATAACCAAACCTATGCAATAACAAAGCAATTGCAATGGCATTCTTATCCCATTCCAATCCAGAGAGATTGGAATGGGATTGGTATTGGATTGGTATCCCATTGGATAGGGATTGGAATGTCTAAGGAAAATCTGTGCCGTC
>DAONDQ010000064.1:0-16509 GCA_035402645.1 Candidatus Cloacimonadota bacterium
CAATTCCGTTCTCTTGACCATGACATGGAAAGGAGCCCATGACTTGGGATAGACCACATCTGCACCTTCGAAGGCTTCTTCCATGGAATTGGTAACCTTGAATGTGCTGCCGGTCTTCTTTGTCTGTTTCTTTGCCAGCTCAATGACTTCGGGAAGTAATTCATAACCTTCTGGATATGCCAAGGATACATCCATTCCCATGCGGGTCATGAGACCGATGATTCCCTGTGGCACTGATAAAGGCTTTCCGTAACTCGGGGAATATGCCCAGCTCATGGCAATCTTCTTGCCTTTCAGATTTTCGAGGGAACCGAAATAATGCTTGAGTTTCAGGAGATCAGCCATCGTCTGGGTTGGATGGTCAATATCGCATTGCAGGTTGATGATGCTGGTACGCTGGGGAAGGATGCCTTCCTTGAAGCCATCGTCAATAGAAGCACTCACTTCACGCATGTAGCGATTGCCTTCACCGATATACATATCATCACGAATACCAATGGTCTCAGCCAGGAAGGAGATCATGTTGGCTGTCTCACGAACCGTCTCACCATGAGCAACCTGTGATTTCACTTCGTCCAGTTCAGAGAGACCCAGACCGAGTGCATTCACGGCAGAGGCAAAACTGAAGCGGGTACGTGTTGAGTTATCACGGAATATGGAAATGCCGAGTCCGGTCTCAAACACTTTAATGGATTTGCCGATGCGGTGAAGCTCCTTCATCATTTCAGCGATAAGCAGTACTGATTTGATATTGTCATCCGAGTTTTCCCAAGTAAGAAGAAAGTCTTTGTTATACAATTTGGGCATCAATGATTTCAGTTCAGCCCAATTCTTTTCGAGCAAGGGGTTTTTTTCCATTATTTCTCCTTTCAAGTAGGGATAAACCTATGTGTTTATCCTTTTAGGATGTATAATTTAGGATAGACACATGAGTCTATCCCTACGATTCAAATCTAACTCATCCGGTGCTCCGCACCACCTTCCCTTTACAAAAGGGAAGGAATATAGAAGCATCGGAGTCCTGCTCTACATTTTCTAATCGTAAGATCGGAATCTTACGCCACAGGTTTCCCTCGCTTTTGTAAAGAGAGGGATTAAGGGAGAGTTAGACTGCTTTAAAAAAGGAACTAACTCATCCGGCACTCCGTGCCACCTTCCCTTTACAAAAGGGAAGGAATATAGAAGCATCGGAGTCCTGCTCTACATTTTCTAATCGTAAGATTGGAATCTTACGCCACAGAATCAAACTCATCCGGTGCTCCGCACCACCTTCCCTTTATCCAAAGGGAAGGACTTCTGGCAATTTTTAACTTTTACCTTTTAATTTTTAACTGAAGAAGCGTAAGCTTCTATCGCATCTATGATCTGCTGATAGCCTGTGCATCTACAGAGATTACCGTTGATCGCCTTGCGTATCTCCGCCCTTGTCGGATTCGGATTGGCAGAGAGAAATGCGTGTGCTGTCAACACCATGCCAGGTGTACAGAATCCGCATTGAATGGCACCTGCATCGATAAAGGACTGTTGCAGGGGATGGAGTGTGCCATCAGGAGAAGCCATGCCCTCAATCGTCAGAACGTTGGCATCGATGAAATCCTTCACCTGTTTCTTGCAGGCACGGACAACCTTCATATCGACAAGAACAGTACAGGCTCCGCAGACTCCAATGCCACATCCGTTCTTTGTGCCTGTGAGGTCCAAAACTTCACGTAGATAATCGATCAGGGTCAAGTTGAGATATTCTTCCTTCAAGGGGTGGACTACACCGTTGACTGTTATTTTCATTCTTCCACCTCCAGACCCGGTTTCAGGATGATGGGATTCTTGAGAAATCTCAATCCCGTGGCATTATAGATCGCATTGGCAATGGCAGGAGCCATCAGTTCGTTGGTTGGTTCACCGATTCCCTTTGCCCCAGATGGTGAAAGAGGGTCACGATTCTCGATGATGATCGCCTTCATTTCAGGAACATCCGTACTGCGAGCAATTCTATATTTATCAAAATTCAAAGTCTTGATCTTTCCTACTTCCTGGACAAAATTTTCAAAGAGTCCATAGCCCATGCCCATTGCCATGCCGCCAAAGAATTGACCTTCCAGCATTGCCCTGTTGACTGCCTTGCCGATATCATGGGCAGCAACGGCATTCAGGAGTGTGACTTTACCGGTGGAACGATTGACCTTCAATTCCACAGCCTGGCAGCCATAAACCCAGGTGAAATAAGCATTGCCTTGACCTGTATGTTCATCCCAACTGACCTTTGGTGCTTGGAAGACACCGAAGGCATAGGGGAACATCTGCTTCTGGTACATGGCTTGGACTACTTCCAGCCATGAATAGGCTCGGGAACCAACGATGACCTTGTCATCACGGTATTCTATCTTTTCACTGCTTCCCTTTTCGAGAAGTGCTTCAGCAACTTTTTCCTTGAGGTAATTCGCAGCAATCACCACAGCACCGCCTCCCATTATAGTACCACGAGATGCTACGGTCGTACCGCTATCGGGGATATTATGTGTGGAATTACGTCTGTACCTGATTCTATCGATCGGAACACCCAGCTCTTCGGCACATATTTTGATCATGGCAGATTCAGAGCCTTGACCATTCTCATGTATACCGACTTCGAGAAGGATGCTTCCATCGAACTGCATATTGATGATGGCAGCACAAAAGTCCTTGCCCTCGGCACCCAGACTCATGCCACGATAGCTCATTGCCAAGCCGATACCGTAGAGTTCTTCCCCATTGCCATGATTGCATTTCTTGTATTTATTATGATAATCTATATCCTGTATGACTGTATCGAGTACCTGCTCCATACTGACCTTATGTTCACTGAGTTTCTGCCCGGTGATCGTTGTGCAGTCCTGCGTGACCATGTTCTTCCTTCTGAATTCGATGGGATCCATGCCTATCTTTTCCGCAGCCATTTCAACAAGCTGTTCCACGATGAAGTTCATCTGTGGAGAGCCAAAACCACGCATGGCACCTGTAAAGACATTGTTTGTATAAACACCAATGGTATCACAGTGGACATTCGGGACGACATAAGGACCACAACATTGGACAGTGGAACGCCAGGTGACCCAGGGAGTCACGGAGCAATAGGCTCCCCCATCAGCAACGATGCGGCATTTGACTGACTGAATCTTTCCTTCGTTGGTGATGCCCATCTTGTAGTGAACACGATAAGGATGACGCTTGTAGCTTTCACGAACAGACCACTCACGGTTATAGGTCATCTTGACCGGACGTCCGGTGAGTCTTGCAGCAAGGGCTGCACGTGCACACACAAGAGCTGCCGTATCGTCTTTCCCGCCAAAACCTCCGCCTGTGGGAATGGTGATAACCTCCACATTGGCAAGTGGTTCTCCGAGTATGGCAGCAGTGAAGCGACGCGTACTGAACGGATGCTGCATACTCCCGTAGACCTCGATCACTCCATCGGTACGGGGTATACAGACGGCCGATTCAGGCTCTATATAAGAATGTTCAATATAAGGTGTTTCAAAGTCATATTCAAGGATATGGTCAGAGTGATTGAAACCATCCTCCACATTCCCTGTTCTGACGCGATGCTCATTCACAATGTTGTTTCCCCTGTCTTCATGCACGAGAGGTGAACCTGGTTTCAGAGCTTCTTCTGTATCGAGAATCAGCGGTAGAGGATCAGCATCTATGCCCACAAACCTTGTAGCTTCAATAGCCTGTTCGCGTGTTTCTGCCACCACGATGGAAATCACATCACCATTGTAGCGAATCTTATCATCCGCAAGCATATGGTAGTCTTTTTCTATCTGTCCAAAGCAGATCTTTCCAGGAACATCAGTATGAGTGATAACTTTTACCACTCCAGGCATTGTTTCAGCTTTTTGCGTATCGATCTTCCTGATCCTGGCATGCACGAAATCTGAATATACCGGTACGGCATGCAGCATATTTAGTGCTTTTATATCATCAGCATATTTGGCTGAACCAGTCACTTTGGCATAAGCATCATTGCGCCAGGCTTTTTCCTTTAACTGCGACATAGAAGTGTCCCTTTCGGATGTGTTGCATCCAATAGTTTTCCATCCTTCACGACAATGCTGCCATTCAGGATGACATATTGAAATTGTAAATTAGATTTAACTTTAGGATATGGTTCATATGTGTCTGATATACTGGATTTTATATGTTGTGCATCACCTTTGGGATTGACAATGCAAAGGTCTGCATCAGCCCCTTCAGTGATGATACCCTTATGTGGGAAAAGCCCCATGATCTTGGCAGGATTCTTGGCAAGATGCCTGCTCATGAAGAGAAGGGAATCTTCCGGGCTATCGTCATTTAATTTATAAACCATGTGAGTGAGCGCACCGAGTCCGGCTATCCCGTTGGGAACATTGCGGAAATCGGATAAATCCGTATCCTTATCTGCTTTAGAAAAAGCACAGTGATCTGTTGCAAAGGCATCGATCTTGCCCATCTTTGCCAGGGCAAGCATTTCCTTCCTGATCTTTTCACTTCGAATCGGAGGTGAGCACAGCCATCTGTAACCTTCGGGCTGTGCAAGAATCTTGTCATTGAGGAAAAGGTAGTGCGGTGCAGTTTCACAAGTGATCTTTACATCATGCTTTGCTTTATCCACGAGATTCACACCTTCGGGGGTGGATACATGGACGATATGAACCATGACATTGTATTTTTTAGCAATCTTGATCACTCTCTCGATTGCCTCAATTTCTGCTTGAGGAGGTCTGAGGAAAGTATGCCCAAAGGCATTCGACGGATCGACTTCATGAGTCGCGCTGGATTGAATGACCAGGTCATCTTCACAATGAATCAATATTGTCACTTGCTTGCCATCAAAGTAGCGGAAACATTCTTCCAATTCTTTATAAGATGTGTAAATTCCAGACTGTCGATAGGTTGTGTATAGCTTTACCGATTTTGGCTTAAAGGCATCATTTCTGGAAACATAGAGATCGATCAGTGATGAGAATGGTTTTACAGTAACATGAAAGCCGACATTGCAGAACAGATTGCTCTCAGTTTTCCATAAAGCATGGTTGAGTGTGATAGTGGGATCGTCCTTCCCAACATGCGTGATGAATGCATAGAAGGAGGTAATTCCATTGCAGATGGCTATTTCACTACCGGTTTTGTATGTATCGGCAAGGTAGCAGTTTTTGATCTCATCATCCACATGCACATGCATGTCGATCATTCCCGGTATAATATATAGCCCTGAGGCATCCAAATCTTCACTTTCCTGCGTTTTTGGAATCTGGTTTGATATCTTTACTATTCTACCGTTTTCGACTCGAAAATCAACTTTATGCCACTCCTGGTTGAGATTCACAATGCCGTTTCGGATGGTGAGATTCATTTTGCCTTCTAATCGATGCCGTTGATATCCAGTGGATATGGTTGCGGAATGGTGATGGACTTCAAAGGTGCTTCTATGTCCTTCAAACCGTTGCCGGATATAAGAAGAACGATTTGTGCATCCTTGTCCAGCATATTATGATCAGCTATCTTCTTCATCCCCGCTACGGTCGCTGAGGCAGCAGGTTCGGCAAAGATGCCTGTCTTTGAAGCAAGTAATGCCTGCGCTTCCATGATTTCGTTGTCAGTGACTTCAACAGCAAAGCCATCACTGTTATCGAGTGCTCTTTTTGCAAGATGAGCACAACTGGGTGTCTTGACTGATATCGAGTCAGCTATCGTGGTTGGATGGTCTGCGTCATTGTATATACCTGTCTTCCAGTAATTCGATATCGAATTGGATGTATCTGCCTGTATCGAGATGAGACGAGGCATCTTCTCGATCAGACCGGCTTCCTTCAAATCGTAGAAGGCTTTATAGGTACCACTCAGGATCACGCCGTCACCTGTTGCGATCAGGATGGCATCAGGAGCTTTCATTCCATTCTGAACGAATATCTCGAGCCCAGCAGTCTTCTTTCCCTCAATTGTAAGAGGGTGATAACCGGTATTGCGATTCAAACCGGGTTTGATCTTCGTATATTCAAGAGAAAGGGCAAATGCATCGTCATAGGTTCCGTCAACAGGAATGACACGGGCACCATACAGGATCATCTGGACCAGCTTCGCTTTGGGGGCTTTCGCAGGACAAAAAATGACAGCTTCTTTCCCCGCTGCTGCGCAGACAGCTGCAAGAGCACTGGCAGCATTGCCAGTGGATGCTGTGACGACTTTATTCTCATGTAATCTGTTTGCTTCTGCAACGACAAAAAAGGATGCCCTGTCCTTGAGAGAACCGCTGGGGTTCAAACCATCGTTCTTCAACCAGAGATTGGAAAAGCCGAATTCATCTCCAAGTCTTTTCGATTTGAAGAAGGGAGTCCCCCCAACTGCAAAGGCTGGATAGAATTCACTCTCTACAGCAGAAAACATCTCCCAATCGGGATGCATGAGTGAGAAAGTATCCTTGATCCGTTGGTAGTCCAGGATCACTTCCAGCACACCCTTCAAAGGCATACCGGGAGCATAATCCTTCCCACAGTCAGGACAAAGATAACGTACTTCATCGCGCTTGAATGTCTTTCCGCAAGTCGTGCACTGGTAAATGAAATCGTACATGATTCTTAGCACTTCCCATTCAGATGGGCGATAAATGCTGCATAGAAAGCTGCAGCTTCACGAAGATGAGCAACCGGTGTAGCCTCATCCACTGCATGGGCAAATACTTCGTTACCGGGTCCAAGACCGATACAGGGGATCTTATGCATTCCGGCAATAGCCACGCCATTCGTGCTGAAATGCCATTTATCGACTACAGGCTTCCTATCGAGTACACCCTCAAAAGATTCCACAGCATTCTTTAAAAATGGTGAATTCTCTTCGAGTACCCAGGTTGGATAATATTTATCGGTTGGATATACAAGACCTGTGTAAGCAGGTTCTTCATATCTGAGCACAATCACCTTTGCATCCGGATATCCAGCCCTCAAAGCAGCATCCTGCACTTCAGCAACAGCGCTCTCACGGGTTTCGCCCCATGTCAGACGTCTGTCCAACTGAATACTTGCCTGGTCAGGCACGGCACACTGGGATGGGGATGTAAAGAAGACCTGCGAGACAGTTACGCTGCCCTTGCCAAGGAAGGGATCCGTATGCAGTCTTTCGTGAAGCTTTTCTATTTCCAGCGCAATACGTGAAATCTTATAGATTGCATTATCACCACGTTCAGGTGCAGAACCATGGCAGGATACCCCGCGGATATCAACAAGGATTTCCATTCTTCCACGATGTCCGCGATAAATGTTCATGTTAGTTGGTTCTGTAATAACCACAAGTTCAGGGTGAATCTTCTCTTCGTTGATCAGATACTGCCAGCATAGTCCATCACAGTCTTCTTCCATGACAGTACCCGTAAATAAGACAGTATATTTATCATTCAAGCCAAGTTCCTTGATCATCTTTCCGGCATAGGCCATGGATGCCATGCCACCTTTCTGGTCGACAGAACCTCTACCCCACAATTTACCATCTTCAATCTTGGGGGTAAATGGGTCAAATGACCACTGGGTCAAATCACCCGGATAAACAGTATCGATATGCGCATCGAAGGCAATCACTTTCGGACCGTTACCAATCCTGCCGATCACATTTCCTAAGCCGTCGATACGGACTTCATCGAATCCAACCTTTTCCATTTCCTTCTTGATGACCTGGATCACATCCCTTTCCTTTCCGGAGAAGGAAGGTGTTCTTACCAAGTCACATAGGAATTGAGCAGTCTCGTTCTCCAATTCAAGAGAACGCTTTTTAATGTCATCATATAATGTGCTCATTTATAACCTCTTTAGCTTATTTTATTTAAAGTATATTCTTAGAACCTATCCCACAGTCTTTGAGCCACCTCACGAGAGCGGGCGTTGACTTCAGCTTCATCTATGTTGATTCTCAGGATACGATGCTGCATGAGGATCTTACCACCAACGATCGTCGTATCGACAGCACCTTGGGAGATACCGAAAACAAGATGACCATATGCAGTTTCATCGTTCAAAGGAGTTGGTGGGCAATAAGGAATCAGAATCACATCTGCTAAAGCGCCTTCCTTCAACACGCCTATCTTTTTACCCCAGAAGCGTTCGACGATCTTGGAATTGTTGTTGAACAATGTATTCACAACTTCCATGAAACCTTCTGAAGGATTGGCATGCTTGAGATGCTGTGCCCACATGGCAACTCTAATCTCTTCCAGCATGTTCACTGTCATTGCATCCGTACCCAAACCAACCAGGATACCTTTCTGCTGCAGTGTGACAATATCGGCTATGCCGACAGCATTGTTCATGTTTGATTGCGGATTATGAACTGCAATCGTATCTGTATCTTTCAATAATTCAATTTCATGCTCATTCACATGGACACAATGGGCGCAAATTGTATTTGGGCCCAAAACACCAACATCGTGAAATCTCTCCACCACGCGCTTCCCGTGATGAGTCATCGTATGTATCTGATCTGATTCAGCCTCGGCTGTATGAACATGGAATCCGGTATTATATTTCTTTGCAAGGTCAACTGCTCTTTCCATGGTATCGTCACCAATGGTGAAAGAGGCATGAAGACCAAACATAGCCTTCAAATAATCATTCGGTTCCTTCTGGCATTTCTGAATGAAACGGACATTTTCAGCCAGACCTTCTTCCGTAATATTGATTCCATCCCTGTCAGATAATTCATAGCATAATGAAGATCGCAGACCTGTCTGCTTGACAGCTCTTTCGATCTCATCCAGGGAACCGGGAATATGACCAGGGCTTGCATGATGATCGATCAAGGTGGTTGTGCCATTACGTATCGCCTGGATCAGCATAATAAGAGCGCTGTAGTAGGTATCTTCCAATTCCAGTTTGCGGTCAAGTCTCCACCAGAGATTTTCCAGAATTTCCACGAAGTCACGGGAGGGATATGCTTTCCCTAGACCTCTGATCAGCGTACTGTAAAAGTGCATATGGGCATTGATCATACCGGGAAGCACAACATTGCAATTTGCATCGATCTCATGTTCGTATTTCGCACTAAATTCAGCTTGCGGTGCAATACGGTTGATTTTATCATCCAAGATGTGCAGGGCATAACCATGAAGCACCTTGTTAGGAGAATCCATCGTGATAATGACACCATTCTTGATTAATATGCCTTTTTCCATGTTTTCCTCCTATATCTAATTTTCTTTTAATTGTTTTAGTTCTTTGGGGGTTCTCTCACGCATGTACAACGCTCCGGAGAAGCACTTCTGCACACATACTGAGCATCCAATGCACTTGGACGGATCTGTTTTCGGTACTTTGTTTTTATCCAACTCAATGGCAAGATAAGGACATCTGGTGCAATTACCGCAGTGCTGGCACAACGTTCCGACTACATCTGATATCTTCTTTTTACTGGTCAGTTCCATGAAGCCTGTGATTGGATTGGGTAATGCTATGCCGATCAATTCCTTAACGGATTTCAATCCTTTTGATTTGAGGAGATAGCTCAATCCCGAATGAAGGTCATCAATGACATGATAGCCATGCTTCATGGCAATAGTACAGAACTGGACTGTCTCAACACCCAGTGCAAGGAAATCTGCAGCACTCTTGTAGTCCATCGGACCACCGTTACCTGATATATGCATCCCGAAGCGTGCCACATTGGCAAGAGTCAGATTACTGATTGGTATTACGCCTTCACCGGATAAACCGATCACGATGCCCTCATCCCAGTTTTCCTTTTTCCCTTTTCTGAAAGCCATACTTGGGAATGTATTAGCCAAGGTCACACCTGCTTTCTTATTTGGGTACTTCTTGAATACGTCCTCTATTGCTTTCATGATTGGATATATTGCTGTCACTGCGGCGGTAAGCTTGAATAGCTTTGGGATTTCAGGATTACTGATTTCCATGACCCAATCGATGATCTTTGCAGTCAGCTCCGCGTCCTGGGAAACGATATCACCTTTGGTTCCATCGCCACCCTGTGGACAGGAAAGACTGTATTCGATTCCCATCACACCGGATTCTTCCAGTTTCTTTGTATTCGATTGCCAACCTTTCTTGTCATGCTTGTCATTGCCTGTAACAGGGCCACCAGTTGATGCCATGGTAAGCCGATCAGGGTATTCCTTGATCAGTTGCTTGATCTCTTTGCAAACACGGTTAAGTGGATGACCTGAGACGTTATCGCAATTCCCGTAAGTGTTTTCGGTGACTACGAACATGTATTCACCAGGAATATGAATATCGACATCATCGAATGCTGTCTTCATCACTCCACCTGCCCAACCGGCATCATAAGCTTTCTTCATTTGCTCATAACCATCAGAAGGTGGAGCAGCTGAAAGAATAAATGGAGAGATGATCTTTCTTCCGAAGAATTCACTCTCCAATTCTATCGGTACCAAGTTTCTGCCATTTAAGACAACATGGCTCTTTGTCTTTTTAGAATGAGCAGGGCGCTTCCTTTCCTGGAGCCAGGCATCAACTTCGGTTGCTGTATTCTTACCTGTGGCAACAGCTTCTACGACTGTTGTAGCACCATGAAGCATATCACCGGCATAAAAGACACCCTTATGTGCTTCTTTGAAAGAAGTGCTGCGGCTTCCAACTGCGAATATCACTGTATCATAACCGGGAAGCATCATCTCGGAATCCTTCACTGCTTCCACATTGGCAGGAGCAAAGGTAGTTCCCTTCTTTAATTGCACTTTCTGTGCTTTCAATTTGAAGCCTTTTGTAGTTTTGATGATCTCGGCAACATTCGTTCTTCCGAGAACTCCAATGTTCTCATTCAGGAGATGAGCACTTTCCTTTGCAGTTAAAGGCATTTCAGAAGGTACTTCAAGACAAAGGAGGTCTACCTGTGCTGCTTTGTTCTCGAGAGCTTTCAACGCACAATCAAGAGCGATAGCACCGCCACCGATAATGGCAATCTTTCCGTCCTTCTTCGTATATGATTCCGGCTTTGAAAGGAACTGGAGCCAATCCAGACTCTTCTCAACGCCGGGAATATTCAATTTTATGGGTTTATCCAATCCTGTTGCTACGATCACAGCATCAAAATCCTTGTTCAGTAATTGCACAGGTTCCTTGACTTCCTTACCGAACTGGTAATCAATTTTACCAAGTTTCTTGAGAAACCGAAGGTCAGACTGGAGCACTTCTTTCGGTAAACGCGTTTCGGGTATGTAATTTACCATTCCCCCAGCCAGCTGGCTTTTCTCGAATAATGTCACTGCATATCCAAGTTGCCCCAATACCGCAGCAGCACCAATACCCGCAGGACCCGCACCGACAACAGCGATATTCATCCGATTCCACTTGGTTTTCAGGAATTTTGGCTCAACTTTCAATTTCCTGGCATTGTGAATGATGGTTGCCTGGACTTCAGGTATCTTCACTGCTTCATTGAAAGTACGGTGTACACATGCCTTCATGCAATGATAGTCTGGGCATGTATGACCGCAGATACCGCCAAGCGGATTGCTTCCGAGAATCAAGGCAGATGCCCTTTCATAATCTGTAGCGTTCATCAATTTGGCTGCCCTGATGAAATCAGCCGGAGAACAATCAGCCGGACACGCATCACGGCATGGTTTTTCTTCACAGAATTCGCATTTATTGAATTCAGCCTTTAATTGAGCATCGGTTAAAAAGACCTTATTGGATTTCATTATTTCTCCTTCATACGTTCAATAGCCATCAGCGTGGCTTCGGGGGTTGCAGGAAATTCCAAATCTGCTTCCTTTTCATAATTGGATATCGATTCAATGGCATCCTGAATGGCAAAATAGGCAGCTTCCCCATAAATCAGGGGAGGTTCGCCCACCGCCTTACTACCCAATACACTTGCATGTTTTCTATTTCTATCCACCAATTCTATGATCAGCTTTTCGGGATAATCACGAATACATGGAAATTTATATGTGGAAGGTGTCAAGGCAAGATAACGTCCTTTTTCGTCATGAGGTTCTTCCTCCATGACTGACCATCCATAACCCTGGTAAAATGCACCTAAAACCTGTCCCTTATCGACTTCCGGATTCAGGCTCTCTCCTGTCTCATGTACAATAACGACTTCAACCAATCGACTTGCCCCGGTGAATGTATCAATTTCCATGACCACCAATCCGCAGCCATATACAAAATAGTAGAAGGGTGTTCCTTCGCCCTTATCCCGATCATAATAGATACCGGGAGTTGCATAGTAACCATGTGCACAGAGGTCAACACAGTGAACATATGCATACCCGACGATCTCTTCAAAAGTGGCAGATATTTCCGGCTTCGCCTCACTGTATATCTTGTCAAAGGCAAATACCAAATCTTCAGCTTTTATCTTTTCCTTTTGTTTTTCATTGAAGTAATCAGCTGCAGCATTCGCAAGCCTATCCCTGATCTTTTCTGCAGCAACCCTTGCCGCGTTCCCGTTAATATCGGAGCCTGATGAAGCAGCTGTTGGAGAAGCATTGGCAGTTCTCTTGGTGTTGGAACTCTCCTGCCTGATCCTTTCCATACTGACACCCAGCACACGGGAAACGACTTGAGCAACTTTGGTATTGATCTCCTGCCCCATTTCAATTCCACCATGGCTGAGGGAGATCGTGCCATCAGTATAGACAAGCACAAGAGCTGAGCCCTGGTTCAAAAAAGCTGTTGTGAATGATATACCGAATTTAACCGGTACTACACCTATTCCCCTTTTCAGATTCGCATTGTTCTGATTGAACAGTTTTACTTCTTCTTTCAGCTTATTGTATTTTGATGTTTCTTCCAGTTTTTTCAGTAATTCAAGGCTGCAAGCTTCGTGAACAGTCTGCTTATATGGTGTTTTCTGTCCTTCCTTGTAGCAATTCAGTTTTCTGATTTCCAATGGGTCTTTCTTTAAATAACGGGCAATTCGATTCATCACGGTTTCTATGGCAAATATACCTTGCGGTCCGCCAAATCCCCTGAATGCTGTATTGGGAGGAAGATTGGTACGACAGGAATGTGCTGCAATACGCGCATTGGGAAGATAATACGTATTATCAGCGTGCAGCATACCACGTTCCATGATGGCGATGGTCAAATCCGTGTATGCACCACCATTGACATCCATTACGACATCATAGGCAAGGATCCTGCCTTCATCATCAAATCCCACCTCATATTGCATCTTGAACGGATTTCGCTTACCTGTGGAAGTCATATCTTCGAGTCGTGATAATTTCAATTCACATGGCAAATGCGTATGGTTTGCAGCAAGGGCTGCCAAGCATGCCCAAATGGTTGCTGCTCTTTCCTTACCGCCGAATGCGCCGCCAAGTCTTCTCACATCAACTGTGATATCCTTGCTTTTCTTACCCAATACCATGGCAGCTGTTTCCTGGACTTCAGTAGTGCTTTGGGTCGCTGAAAATAATGTGATCTCTCCGTCTTCTGACGGGATAGCCCAACAGCGTTGTGTTTCCATGTAGAACTGTTCTTGTGTGCTTGTCCTTGCCACCCCCTTCAACCTGTTCTTGGCTTTCTTCATTTCCAAATCCACATTTCCATGCTCGATCCGGCGTTCAGGGATATAAACAAGATTCTTTTCAAGTGCTTCTTCAACGGTCAACACTGGCTGTAATTCACGATATTCGATCTTAACTTTCTTCGACGCATATAATGCAATCTGTTCTGTTTGCGCGACCACAACAACCACCGGCTGTCCCACATAGGTAACCTTTGTCTCGGGCAACAGGGGTTCATCATGATAAATATGATTGATCTGATTCTGTCCCGGTATATCCTTCCAAGTAATGACCGCACTCATTCCTTCAATCTTCACGGCTTCAGAAGTATCTATGGAAAGAATTTCCGCATGTGCATATGGACTGAATACAAGCTTGATCGATTGCATTCCGGATGGCCTTGTTTCCTCGCCAATGAACTTTGAGGTGCCGGTAACATGCAGATGACCACTGATGTGTTTCGTGGATTTTATCTGTTGGGTAAATTGTTCCTTCTTCATTTTTCACCCCCCTTCTCATTCGCTTCAAGGAAGGCAAGAAGATGTTTACGGATATGGTTCCTGATCAGGAGTTTTCTGTATTCTGCACTGCCTCTGACATCACTGATGGGTGAGAATTCTTTCACAGCAATCTCTGATGCCTCTTCGATCACTTTTTCATTTATTCTCCTATTCAGAAGGAACTCCTGTGTCTTATGTGCAAGAATCGGATATTTGGCAATCCCGCCGAAAGAGATTCTTGCATAGGTAACCAGACCATTTTCGACTTCAATATTCAGGTATGAGTTGATCGTTGAAATATCTACGGCTATCCTCTTGGCAGTCTTCTCAAATGAACAGAAACCCTTCTGATGGGGAACCATGACAGCACCAATGATCTCCCCATGCTTCAGATCGGTTACTTTATAATCTTTATAAAATGACTCAAGTGGTATCTGACGAATCGAATCTTTGGAAATGATCTCCAGTTCTGCATTCATTCCCAATAATGCGGAAGCACCATCGGCAATCGGAGAAGCATTCGCGATATTCCCAACCATTGTGGCAGCATTACGGGTCTGCCTCGAGCCCATACGTGCAGCGACCTTGGCAAGAATGGGTATCCGGTTGGCAACACAATCCGATTCAATGATCTCTGATTGAGTTACACCGGCACAAATGCGTACATACTTTGGATCATCCTTGATAATCTTCAGCTCTGGTATATTGGAAATGTCTATGTATGCAGGATGCCATTGTTCCTTGATATTGGCATCCACCATCAGGTCTGTTGCCCCGGCGATGATTCTATATTCCTTCCTATCATGGAATTTAGCCATGATTTCAAATAAATCCTGCATACTACCCGGTAAATGAAAATCCTTAACAGGATCGATTGGATTTTCTTTATCTTCAACGAATATGACTTTTTTCGTAAATTCCTGGAGTGTTTCCTGTATGGAAAGAAAGTGCCTGGGATAAAATTCGTGGTTTGCATGTCCCTTCTTCCATTCCTTCACCTGTTCCACGGCTCTGTATATCGCTTCATAACCTGTGCAACGGCATAAATTCCCTTCCAACGCTAACTGGACTTCTTCCATTGTTGGTTCAGGTGTATTAGAGAAAACACAGAAGAGGGACATGATGAATCCGGGCGTGCAAAATCCACACTGTGTGCCATGGCAATCGAGCATTGCCTGCTGGATGGAATGCATTTTCTGGGGGGTGCCCAAGCCTTCCACGGTCACTACGTGCATTCCATGCATCTTCACAGCGGGCATGATACAGGAGTTATATGCCCTGTAGACAAACCTGTCATATTCCCACTTCCCGACAGCTATTGTACACGCACCGCAATCACCTTCAGAACAACTTTCCTTTGTTCCTGAAAGCAAGGCATGCTCACGAATGACCTGTAGGGCTGATGTTGCAGGTGGAATTGTTAGATTTATTTCCTTATCATTCAAGTAAAAGTGGATTTTAATATTATGCATTGCTATCCTCTTCATTATCCACAGGCAAGGGATATTTCCTTATACCATTGATATATACAAATCGGACAGGCATTTCGTGTCCGGTAAATACAAGTTCTGATATGATCTCGTCCGGCTTCTTACTACCGACATGATCAAATTGTACAAAAGTCAGATCTGCAGATTTCCCCACTTCGATCGACCCGATGATCTTATCTTTTTGCAGCACCTTGGCAGAACCGAGAGTTGCCATATAGAATGCTTCCTCAGGCATGATGATATCGGTTTTCTGACGGAAGTTTGCCATCTTCATGTGATAAAGCATGTTTAAGGTTGTTCCGGCACCAACATCTGAGCCAAGAGCAATCCCGATATTATTCTTCTTAAGTTTATGATGCGGAAACATACCGCTTTTAAGGTAAAAATTTGAATCCGGGCAATGGGCTACTTTCGTATCCGTCTGTTTGATGATCTCAATTTCTTCATCTGTTAAGTGGATGCAATGTGCCATGATCGTCTTCGGTCCCAGGATGTCATTCTGCGCGTAGACATCGGTATAATTCTTGTACTCGGGATACAACTTATGCACCCAATCGAGTTCATTGGGATTTTCAGAAAGATGAGATTGAATGTATGCATTTTTAAGTTTGGCAAAGGAAGCGATCTTGCGCAATAACTTGGGTGAGCAGACCGGGGCAAATCTCGGGGTGAAGACATAGTCGAGCAATGGGGTCTTTCCATTCCATTTTTCATAAAGTTCAATGCTCTCCTGCATGGATTGCACAGTATCTTCCTTGATGAAATCTGGACAATTGCAATCCATCATCGTTTTCCCCATGATGGCTCTGAATCCTAATTCCTCAGCGACCTGGAACGCCTGGTCACAAGCATCCTTAAAAGCAGCAACATAAATCACAGCGCAGGTTGTTCCTTGTTTAATCAAAGCCTGGAAGAATTCTTCTGCTACTTTTCTGGCATATACTGGATCCCTGAATTTGGACTCTTCATCATAAATATAAGTTTCAAGCCATTCGATCAGATCGGGTTTGTACTTACC
>DAONDQ010000065.1:0-16408 GCA_035402645.1 Candidatus Cloacimonadota bacterium
TGATTTGATCAAGCACAGGATTATTGAGCTCGGTGCCATGAACCTCGAAGAAGAATATACCGAAATCGTGACAACCACCTTCACCGTTCTGGAAGAATCTGAACCTGCTGTGGAAACATATCTTGCGGAAATGAGCAAAATCTCAAAAATTGAAAATTGGGAAAAAAATAAAGATTAATGCCGGTCGCGGCAGCATTACCAAGGAATGAATATATGAAAACTACACTTCTAATCGTACTATGTATGATCATGTCGATCTGTTTATTCGCACAGGGGCAGGAATACAAGGTTATCGATACGCAAAGCGGGAAAGCACTATCCCTTGATAAACTGGCAAATTCTCTTCAGAAATATGATGTCATTTTCTTCGGAGAATTCCATGATGATGCCACATTGCATCAAATTGAAGCTGAAATCCTTCCTCTCCTGGCGAAACAGAAAGGCAAACTTGCTGTTTCCATGGAAATGTTTGAAAGAGATAACCAGGAAGCGTTGGATAAATACCTTAAAGGTGACTATACTAATGAAGAGTTTGGCAAGAATGCAAGGTTATGGCCGAATTACGAAACAGATTACAAGCCGATCATCGATTATGCAAAACTGCATTCACTGCATGTCATCGCAGCAAATATCCCACGCAGATATGCAACGATGGTATCCCGGAATGGTATCACGTGTTTGGATACTCTTTCCGCTCATGATAAAGCATGGATAGCAAAAAAGCCTGTCGTGCTGGATGATGCATACAAGGAAAAGTTCCTGTCAACGATGCAGGGAACAATGGCTGGTCCTAATGGCATGCCAGGGAAAAACAACCTGATGGATAACATGTATGCAGCACAATGTATCAAGGATGATACGATGGCAGAGAGCATCCATAATTATCTGGTACAGAATCCCGGTACCAGAATCATTCATTACAATGGTGACTTTCACAGCGCAGAGCACTTGGGGACTGCACAAAAACTGGCTTTGATGGACCCGAAGCTGAAAATCGCTGTCATCACGCCTGATGCTTTCCAAACCGGTGAGGAACTCGTGTATCAGAAAGACATGAAGGGTCTGGGCGATTACGTGATTTTAATCCATCGTTCACCTGAACAGGATAGTAACAAGAACAGTGAGCCGGAAGTAAAAGCATCGAGTCCTGAGAAGGAACCATTGATTTCCCACGACATCAGTATTGAGCTTTATCCTGAAAATCACATGCTTCGTGGAAAAGATACGATCTCTTTTATCAAGAAAATATCACCTCAGGACACGCTGTTACTTTCACCATATATGAAGATAACATCCATAAAAAATGGGAAGAAGAAACTGAAATACATCTTGGGGAAGAACAATGAGGGTTATCAAACCATTCATCTGAAGAAAAACCTGAAAACGAATCGTTTGACTGTTATTTATGAAGGTACTCTTTATAACTATCAGTCAATGGAAAATGGATCCTCGCAATGGGGAATCATTTCAGATAGCCAAAAAGAGGGAATTTATCTGCCTTTGGGAAATTGGTACCCAACTACCGGGCATGGTTTGATGAATTATACGGTTTCAGCCATATGCAAATCACCAGTCAAACTTGTATGTTCAGGAAAAGAAGAGATCCAGGTTTCCAATGATAATTATTACCATTATACATGGAAATCGGAATATCCATATGAAGGAGTCAGCCTTTTTGGCGGGAATTACACAATCAAGAGCCTGAAAGTAGATGACACCAGATTATCCGTTTATTTTCTTACCAGTGACCCATCCAAGTCAACTCGGATATTGTCCCAAATGCAATCTTATTATGAGGATTATACGTCGCTCTTCGGAAAGTATCCCGGTTCTTCACTAAATTTGATCGAGAACTTCCTGCCGGAGGGTATGAGTTATCCGGATATGTATATATTCCCCTCGGATTTGTTTCGATCAACGGATATCATGATATCGTCCACTGTATTAGGACATGAGATCTGTCGAACTTGGTGGGGTAATTCCGTTTATGCGATGCCGGATAGCGGAAACTGGTCGGATATCCTGAATAACTTCATTGCGAATTATTATTACCTCGAAATGCACGGACAAAAGGGAGACACCGATAAATGGCGCAGGAATGCACTGCAGGACATCAACTATCTGCCCGAAAAATATCAATATCCGATTAAGGATTTCTATTTTGCTGAGAAAAAGAACGATGCTGTTATCGGATTCCAGAAGGGTTCGATGATGCTGTATGATATCTATAATAGACTCGGCAAGGATACTTTCTTTGGAGATTTACGGAATTTCCATCAGAATAATATCGGCTATTATGTGAATTGGGATGAAATTCTAAGCGCTTTCACAAATTCACAGGCACATATTCAGGATGTTGCGCATCAATGGTTGAACAGAACGGATATCCCGATTCTTGCGATGGAAGATGTGAAGTTGACCGGTAATAAACTGAATTTTAACTTAAAGCAATCCTCTTCTCCATTTATACTTCGTGTGCCCATTGCAATCACCTACCAGGATGGTGCGGATACGGTTTATGTTGAAACCGAGAAAGCCAGTATGAGAGTGGAACTTAACCTGAAGGGAAAAGTGAAGTCTGTGGAAATCGACCCGGGATACAAGGTGATTAGAAGGCTGCAAAGCAAAGACATGCCTTTCTGTCTGAAAAGAACGCTCCAGGAAAACCCGTTGATCATCACACCTGAATCAGGTTCAAAGTATGGTGAGATCAATTCTCTGACGACCATTCTCAGTCAGAATGGATTCAGTTTTGATGTGATTCCAGCCAACAAACTCGATACCATTGAATGGAAGAACAGGAGTTTACTGGTATTCGGAAGTATGCTCACAAGTGCATTCCTTAATAAAATTCATAATGAACTGCCAAATGGCTTCTCTTTACAACCGGGTAGTTTTGAAGTCCCCTCAAAGACATTATCCAATGCAAACTCTTCTCTCATCCTTTCCTATTCGAGTCCTTTTAATTCTAACTGCTCATTGAGCTTTTGGTGTTGGAATTCAGAGACAGCAGTCAAATCCTTGAGAAACATGTTCAAGTATGTCGAGCATTCATGGCAGGCATTTGACGATGCAGATCAAAGTAGTCCGTTACTGCAGGGAGAGATAATTCAGAAAGATGCTTTTTATATGAGATGGGAAATCAAATAAAAAAGAGGGGTGAAAATCACCCCTCTTTCTTTTATCGTTTCAATTACTTATCACCATTAGTCTTTTCAGCAGTCACATAATAGAAATACGTTCTGCCGGTAGCGCTTGCATCCAAGTATGAATTTGTATGTACTGTTGCAATCTTACTGAATACACCATTCACTGTGTCGCAGCGATAGACATAATACGTATTTGCATTGGCAACAACAGGCCAGGTGATGGTACAGTTGGATGCCTGGTATTGAAGATGGACATTCACAGGAGCTGAGACAGTCGTCACTACATCCACTGGGATATAGTCTCCCGGGGCTCCCTGTGTTTCACCCATATTGACTGTTACAGTATTCTCTGCATCATATACCTCATCATTAGAGACATCATACAGCTTGAAATAAACTGTTTCTCCATTGCCTGATACATAGATCGAGATGGTTGCAGAAGCAGCACGGGAATTTGCGATCGTTGCAGTGCCACGGCATTCTCCATTTACAAATGCTGCAACGATATCTCCACTCTCGGCTTCCACATTGTCAATCGTAACAGCGGTGTAGATCATCGCCATCGGATTGGGATATGAAACGGGTGTCCAAGTTGGAAGATTCACAGGATTCACTGTAACCGTCACGATATCTGAATTATTCAACCCATGTTCATCCTGGGCAGTAAAGGTGATATCCTCGCTTCCCGTCCAATTCTGGTCTGCAGTGAATGTTACCTGCAGACCGTTGATATTGATATGGATATGAGAATTATTCAAATAGGAAAGTGTGATTACGTCATCATCCTGATCAGCAACGTAAGGACCGAATGCCTCTACCATTGTGCCATTCTTATCGAAACTGAATGTGGCAGGCATATCAATCGTGGGTGCATGATTCGATGATAGTACAGTCATGGTGACATCAATATCCTTTGTCGGAGATGCGGGATCATTTGATGTAATGGTAATTGTAGCACCATAAGTTCCGGGAGCCACTCCAACAGCAGAATAATCCACAGCTATTTGGGATGAGTTACCGCCCGTCACTGAACCACTGGATGGGTTAACCGTTAACCAATTTAAATCCCTCAATGTTGTTTCGTTGGAACGCGCCACCCCACGTCTGGAGTCATACGTCACTGCAATACTATACGTCAGGGACTGGCTTCCCAAGTTATTAATTGTGAAATGGTCAGCAAATGTGTTTCCTTCAACTAATGAATGAGACAGCACATTTGTACTAACATTAATTTGAGGCGATGTTGCCCCATTACCAGTTATTGGCAATGTATTCGTTGGGTGATTGGTATCATTGCTAGTAATTCCGATACTGCCGGAATAAGTCTGAGCAATGGTGGGAGTGAATGTTACATTGTAAGTAACATTCGAATAGGGATTTACTGTATATGCGAGGGTACTGCGAATTTCCTTCTGTCCAACTGTCTTATTTGAGCGTGCAGCCACCGCCACAGTATAACCTGCAGGAGTTGTGATGTTCCCAGTCAGTGCCGTCCCTCCACTGTTTGTGAGGGTGAAGGTTCTTATACCATTTGCTCCTACAAGGACAGTGCCAAAATCAAGGTTTGTGACATTGATTGCAAATGATGCAGGAGTAACAGGTGGAGCAATCGAGAGACGTATGTTTGGACGATTATACGATTGCGCTAAACTTGTTGGCTGAGAATCATCATTGCGGTTGAACCTTGTGCGGTATGTGCTGGAAGTTGTTGTGTAAGACCAGTAGGGATAACCAGAACTTAGATATGACTGATTCCCTTTTAGAATTAGGATTTGTAAGTTATTCGTATTATTATAAAGAAATGGAGTGCTCAAGGTGACTTCCATCCAACCACTGGTAGCTGAATTTGTATAGCTTCCTGAATACACCTGCGTATATCCTGTGGTAGAATAAGTACCTGTAGCCAGTGTGGTTGATGTTGTATGCTTCATATATATCGTCACTGTAGTAATGGCATTCACATCTGTACCGCTCGATTTATAGAAAGCCAGAGAATTGATCGTTCCTTGTGTTCCAATTTCACTTTGCAGGTAGATCGTTTCAAAGCTGGAATAATTATAATACCTGTCTATTGGATATGTCTGCGTCGTTGTACCCGTTCCAATCGTAATGATCGAGTTCGCTGAAGGAGTAGCACTCACTACATTACTTGATGATGATTCGCCATTCGCCGGTGTTGTATAAACAGCCGTAACATAGAAGCTGTAGGATGTGCCGTTCGTCAGACCTGTATTGGTATAGGTTAGTGCCGTGATTCCTGAAGCCACCATGGTTCCATTCCGGAACACTTTGTAACTTGCAGGAGTACCGGTTGCAGGTGCAGTCCAGGTCAGTGTAACAGAACCATTTGCAGTGCTTGCAGTCAGATTCTGGGGTGGATCGAATGTATATACACTACCTGATGTTGGCGGGAAGATAATGTTATCAATCCAGGCACAATCACTTCCGCCGGCTGTATTCACATCCTTTAGATATCTCCAGAGGAAGGTATGTGTTCCTGTCGTTACCGCAAAGTTTACTTGTCCCCAAGCAACTTCGCCTGATTGCTGCTCCTGTTGAACACCATCAATGAAGAATCGGAAATAGTCATAGGTTGATTCTGATGATACCTTTCTGTAATAACTAATATTCCCAGCATTCGTTATGACCATTGTTACTTTCAGATCAGTGGATTGACTATCAGTAATGGTGCCTGATTTTGCACAGTATGTACCTGCATAAGCACCAGTGTTCACAACCGACCAGTATGGAGTTGCTCCGGTAGTAGTCCAGGCATATAAATTCAAGTTACCGGTTTCAAATGTTTCCTGGGCAATTCCAACAGTTGCCAAACCTGAACTCGATGCTGTATATGCACCAGCTGTAGCTCCGAAATTCAATGTTACATTCGTTCCAACAGTAACTGAGCTTGAAACAACAATTGTAAAAGACACAGTTGTCGAACCGCTTGCAGATATCGATGCAAACCCGTACGAACTACCAGTCACGGTGACACCTGTTGTCGGTGAACCTAATGTGGCAGTACCTATTAGGGTAGCAGCATGTCCTATATTATTCAGAGGAATCGTGATCGTAGCTGTCTCTCCAGGGTCGAGCTGACCATTGTTATTTCCTGTCGGATCACTGATCGTGAAAGTCCCAAAGGATAGAACTGGTGCATTGATTGTTGTATTATAATCATAAACCCAATTATTGCTGCCACTCACCATTGCCACATGGAATGGAATCACTGTCTGGTCTGCAATATTATTTGCCATTGTGATGGCATAAGCATGATTAACCGTTGAGGAAGCACCTGCTGCCAAGGATGAAATCGTTTCAGTATTATCAGTTATTGTGATACCCGTGCCTGTCGTCGAAAGGGTAGTAACAATACTTGTGGCTGTACTTGTACCTACATTCTTGTACGTCATATTGAAATACCCAGATTCGTTGGATTCAGGTGAATTATTATTGGCATCTACATAAGCATAACTATCCACATTTACATATGGACCTGATGAAACAATCAGCGATACGCTACCAATGTAAGTCACCTTGTTGAATGCAGTAACTGTCATTGTCAATGTTGCCGGTGAAGTGGGCATACCTGATAGAGCCAGGGTGACATTGCCTGAGCTGTCCGTATAACCTGTTCCCAGGATCGCGTTACTGTATGACAAACAGACCTTGGCATCACTAACCCCGGTAGCAACAGCCAGTGAAGTGGTACTAATTGGAATGGTCGTATTGTAGGTTACAGTCATAGTGGAAGGAGTTTTGGAACGAATCTGCAGCGATGGATCACCAAATATGTGCCAGGTAAGGAACATATTTGCGCCACTGCTTCCGCTTGTAGCACCATAACTCTCCATCATTTTACAGGAAGAGTTATAATATAAACCACCGAGAGTATTCTTCGTCCCTGCAGTCATGAGGTCTGTAAACTCATCTTCAGCAAGCATTGGAGATGCCCAATCCTGGTTAATGCTGGAACCGTAAAAACCAACAGCTCCAGTTGGAGAACTACTGCTGGTGGCTCTGAGCCACGCTTCAGCAAAACAGGTAGTACCAGTAAAATTACCGTTCACACAGGCTACGCTGAAAATAAAAGGAAGTTTATTGATATTGGTCAGGGCATTTACATTCGTATTGGTATAAACGACTGATGCCCAACTGGTATCGGAGCCATGACCAACGTAATTCACAAAACCACGGCCTGTATTTAACGCTGCAGAGATATCCGTAGCAGAGCCTCCAGTTCCTTCATATATCTGGTCTACGGTTCCGTAACCATAAGCCATTAACTGGGTACGAATGTTATTCATATGAGTGGCATCTGATTCACTATTGTCTCCTTCACCACCAGTTCCTTCAGCGGAAGCAACGCCAGAGGCATTGGAGAGCCAAGTGGCAGAAGTTGTCAGATCACGTTCATATTGAATTGAACGATCGACTTGCGTCTGTAATTGAGCAGTCGTCTCAGCAGAGAAACGACCGATAATGATGTCAGGATAATTATCACTTCCGGCACAAAGTGAGAAGGAAGGATCAGAACCACCGCCACCCGATGAAAGTGATGGTATCTGGGCAGCATCACCGCAGAGAACGACAAATGTAAGACCATTATTGAGGTCATATTGTGCTTGGATATATGTTTTCAATTGCGCAGCTGTTGTGCCGATCGTGGCAAAATCAACAAGAGTCGTACTGATACCCTTTTGATTCTTCCAATTCACGAAAGGCTGCGCAGTTGTCAGATAACTATTGGGGGCAATGACGACCATCCTTCCCCTGTCATTGACAAGAGTATAACGATCTGTGCTGAAATTCATGAATAAATTCTGGTAGATGGATTCAAAGTACTTGCTATATTCATTTGTGCTTCTGTTTAGAACATTTTTTGTATCCGTTCCATCTACTTTTACATCTAAAACCAGGTGCGTATAAACACGTAGCGTCTTGGTTAAAGGATAATATACAAATGGGCTAGCTGTTACCGTAATTCCTCGAAAATCACGCATGATGAATGGGTCGCCGAGCGTACTCGTCAAGGCAGGATACATATCGGCCTTTTGGTAGATGGGTGCAAAGGAGAATGGTATCGTAGAAGGTTCGATATTTCTGGTAATTATACCCTTTGAAGGAGCTACTGCCATGGGAATTTCCACATATGAGCTTTCAACAGTGTTGACTACCATATTGGCATTATTGGGAATAATGATATTCCTGCTTATTTGTGGAATCTCGGGATACCCTTTTTCGTAAGTATTGGCTTCCCTGCCCAGCTTAAGCTGGTTATAGGTATCCCTGCCAATTTGAACAGGTGTATACTCAAAGTTTGTGATGGAATAGGAAATCTTAGTGTGCTGCTGATCAGAAGACAGAAGTTGCACTTGATTCTGTCCTGGAGCAATGCGATACACATCTGCGAAAATGCCTACGCAGACCATAATGAAAAGTATCAGGATCAGTACTTGTTTCATAGACAACACTCCTTACATGCGATCTCAAGTATATTTTTCGTTGCGTTACACTCTATTTGCCAATCGGTAAAAATACATAAAATCCATATTTTCTGTCCAGCAATAATTTATCTTAACAATCATCCAACATAAGTATTTAGAATCATGATAAGCAAGAGCCATGTTTATAAAAAAAGCAGGTGGTTTATCACCACCTGCTTTGTATATTGTTTGATTTCCTACTTAATGAGGATCATTTTCTTTGTGCTGGTATAAGAGCCTGATTTCACCTTATAAAAATACACACCGCTTGAAACTGATTTTCCATTATCATCGGTGCCATTCCAATTCACAATGTGAGTACCGGGTGCCTGATATCCTTTTACAAGGGTTTTCACCAAATCACCCTTGATATTATAGATGTACAATTCCACAAAACCCTTCGCTTTCACATTAAAATTGATGAAGGTGGTTGGATTGAACGGATTCGGGTAATTCTGCATCAAAACAACAGGTACACTCATGACTGGGTCAATGGCAGTACACGGAGCAGTTTCCAAATCTACTAAACCATTGATGCCATAGACTTCACCAGTAACTAGATCTTCTGTACTGAGGATATCAACTATTTGATCCGTACTGGAATCGTACACCTTGAAACTCGCTACAGCCTGATCTGCAGGCATATTGATCACCAATGTGACATAAGCGAACCATTCGCAATCTGAACAGGACATACGGAAACGCATTCACCGTTAATGAAGGCTGCCACTACATCTCCCAGTTCAGCAGGAAGGCAATTCACTTCCACTGTTCCATACAAAGTTGCTGAATTATTAGGATAAATTACAGGCTGCCAGTCAGGTATGGGCATATCTGCGTTAGCGATAGACAGTGGTTTCCCCGACTTTGCAGAAGGGTATGTTAGATCACAGGATGCATCAACTTTTGCCCAATATCCTTTGCCCGGGGTAAGAGATGTCAATGTATTCAGGTATGAAGGCAGGCTGGGGTCATATGACTGAGTAAGGCTCTTTACCTGAAGTACATGACTCATGATTCCTGCAAGTGAGGTTTCGATTGCCTGACCTGCCTGCGGTATGAATCCAATCAGGTTCCAACCGCTATTCAGATGTACGGATGTTGATGTAATGCTCACAGCAGGAGCTTGAACGCTCAGAGAAGTAGTAGCGCTCATGTGTGTCCAGTAACCTTGTCCATCAGTGAGAGATGTAAGCGTATTCAGATAGGAAGGAAGGCTTGGATCATATGTCTGCGTAAGATTCTTCACCTGTAAAAGATTCCCTACCACCGAAGAAAAGACATTGGATGGTGCCATATTCGATGGATGAACATTAAAACTGATCAAGTTCCACCCATTTGCCAGGCTAATTGTTTGCGTAGGTTCGGAGATTCCGGGAGTAGCCGTAGCCGTATGAGTTGGCGCTGATTCTTCGACAGGAGAATTATATAACGCCGTAATATAATAGGAATAAGTAACTCCATTTGTTACAGCGGTATCAGAGTAACTTGTAGCAGTCGTAGTGGTTAATAACGTGCTGTTTTTATAGATCCTATATCCGCCTGAAGGAATTGGTGATGGAGCTGTCCAGGAAAGATCGACAACACCATTCCCCGCTACTGCCTGTAAAGCTGTTGGTGGATTCAGGGAGTCCATAAAGATATTTTCGGGTACCACAGAAGTATAGGTTGATACAGTCACATTACTGATGGTTTTTGTTTGATAGCCGGTTGCAGAGATCACCAAGGTATATGTACCGGGTGCTATCATGCGATAATAATCCCCGAAAGTAGGATCAGTAATGACTTCGGAATTGTAGGAGTCATGTCCCTGTACCGTGATGGTAGCAGATATTCCGGTACCAGATTCATTCGTGACTGTACCTCTTATTCCGTAATAAGCTCTTTCGAGGTACTTATAAAATGATTTGTAGTTATAATTCCACAATGTCAGTAATTGGGATGCAGGTAATAGCTTGGTTTCGGATATTTCAAAAGTAACCTCTCTGCCATGAGCAAAGTAGGTCGTAAAATCCTGTCTTCCACCGGAAATAGAATACCAATCCCCACCTTCGGTCACTCCAGAACTTGTAATATCCGTCATATAGGAAGAAGATACTGCCCTTGCTGTATCAGCATAAGCTTTGCATTCGTTATAGAACCAGGCATTGTCAGGATGTGTGTGCTGTGAGGATGTCCAACTATCCCATGGATAATTGCATACTTCAGACCCACCATGAAAATTAGCTACTTGAATAAAATGATGAGACATGGCAAAATTTTGGAATAACGTTGTTTCGAGTTCCTGTGTAGTAGGATATCCGTAAATGGGGTCTCTGAAATTGCGATTCAGGTCAACACTGTTATGATTATACCTGGTTGCGCCACTGACACTTGAATTCCCACCGGCATATGTGCCGTCAGGATTGGCAAGGGGGTTGATCCAAATATCGAGATTGTTAACCATTGCGGTAAGCCTGCTGTCTGTTCCATATTGAGACAGTAACTGGTTGATCAGGTGAAGCATGAGAATATATCCGGTTGTTTCATCTCCATGTATTGATGAAGTGAACATGACTTCCGGTTTGGCTGCAGGTGTTGTTACATTGCTCGAAATATGGGCAAAAAGTAATTTCCTTCCGCTGGCAAGAGTACCCAATTCATATACCTGGCAGAGATTGGGATAATTCGTGGCAAAAGTGTTCATCATGGTCACATACTGATCATAGGTTGGGTATGTATCAAATGCCCAAATATCCCTGTCATTCGAACTCATCTGAACGTCAATGAGTGTTCCGGGATGATACAGAAGAGTTGCCTTGTATGAAAGCTTTTGGAAATCAGCCCATTCCTTCTCATTTGCATAGGCATAAACCGTCTTTCCCTTGACGTTGTCAATCGAGATCATCCTATCAAGTTTCTGCAGTTCAGATCGATCCTGTATCTGGAAAGTGAAATATCTTTCACCATGATTCACGTAGACCGGATTAGCAGCCAATAAAGCTGTTATCGAAATACATAAGAAAATGAGTATAACGAATGTTTTCATGTTCATGTTAATCCACCTTTACTATATTATTATCTTATTATTGTATTACGCAACTTTTGTTCCCTTTAAGGAGATTTCAACCCAAGCACTACTCTGCTGTCACATAGTAGAAATAGGTGTCGGAATCAGCACCTTCATCCAAATAGGAGGCAGCAGTCACATCTGTGATCTTCACATAGCTGCCATTGGGATAAACCGCACGGTAAACATGGTAGATCCCGGCATACGGAACAGGATTCCACGAAAGAAGTGTACCCGTGGCCTGTTTGGTAAGAAGAATCCCGATGGGTGCAGAAACCGGATTAATGGTCAATTCAACCGGTATTTGGATGGCTGGATTCAAAGGATCGTTGGAATTCAGGGTGATGATTCCCTGGTACAGACCCGAAGTGAGTCCGGACGCATCATAACCAACCGATATTGAAGCCATGTTATCTGCTGTGACACTACCAGAAGATGGTGTAACCGAAAGCCAGTTCATGTCCCTCTTAAAACCCTTATGAGCAGAAGAATCCCGCACTCGGGACAAATATGATATAGACAGCGTATAGTTCAGTGCAACATCACCCGTATTGGATATTGAAAAAGATCCCCTATCGCTTGTTCCCGGATCCAATATCTTGCTAAGGGAAGCAGGATCAACAATCCCATGGGCGGGATCAAGACCTATTCCCGTCAATGCAAGCGTATTGCTGGGATGGAGTGGATCATTGCTTGAAATCGTTATATTACCGGCATAAACCTGTACTTGAGTCGGCAGGAAAGTAACTGTGTAAGCCTTGGGCGTTCCTGCATCCACGCTGTATGAGAGGGAGTTTCTACCCCCTGTGCCACCTTTGGATGCAAGTGCCACAGAATATCCTGTAGGCGTGGTAATGGTACCAGTTAAAGGATCTCCACCTGTATTGGTGATCGAAAATGTACGTGTAGCAGACTGCCCCACGATCACATTACCGAAATCCAGGCTTGAATTACTAAGGGAAAATCCGGGATTTACGACTGGAGGCGTAACATACAACCTTATATTGGCACGATTGTATGATTTTGTCAGGCTTGTAGGAGCTGCTGTATCATTATGATTCATTCTGGTTCTATAATTTGATGAGGTTGAAGTATATGTCCAAGCCGGATATCCCGAATTCAGGTAGGTTTGATTGCCTTTCACCACAAGTACCTGCAGATTATTAGTATTATTATAAGTAAAAGGGGTATTCAACGTTATTTCCATCCACCCACTGGTCGCATTATTCGTAAAACTGCCTGAATAAACCTGGGTATAACCCGTAAGAGAATATGTTCCTGTTGCCAAAGTGGTTGAAGTTGTATGCATCATATAAATCGTTACGGATGTTATAGCATTGATATCCGAACCGCTGCTCTTGTAAAAGGCAATTTTATTGATGCTTCCAGCTATTCCTATTTCACTTTGAAGGAATATACTCTCATATGTTGAATAATTGTAATATCTATCCATTGGGTAATTCTGGGTTGAAGTACCCGTGCCGATCGTAATGAGAGTGGTTGCATTCGGAGTGGCTGTCACTGTGTTGCTCGCGGCAGATTCACCGGATGGATCTGTGTAAACCGAAACAAGATAGTAGGAATATGTCGTACCATTTGTCACAGCAGTATCCGAATAACTTGTAGACGAATTACTGACCGTTGTAAGTAAGGAGCCGTTCTTATATATCTTATAACCACCACCGGGCAAGGCACTTGGAGCAATCCAAGTCAGAAGAACAACACCATTTCCCCCTGAAGCCTGTACATTGGTAGGTGGACTCATTAATCTCTCGAGAACCACATTCAGATAGGTGGGAGTATTTGCTGTCACAACAACATTATTGATCGTTTGAGATACATAGCCTGTAGCCGAGAAGGTCAAGCTCCATGTTCCAGGTGCAATCATCCTGTAATAATCACCAAAAGCTGGATCCGTGATCATTGCAGACTGTGCAAACTCGGTATCATGGCTATTCACCGTGATCGTAGCCGCCAGTCCTGTACCTGACGAGTTCGTAACGGTCCCACGAATGGCGTAATAGGGTCTTTCCATGTACTTTAGCATGGATTTATAATTATAATTCCAATATGTAAGTAAAGAAGAGGCAACCGGCATCTTGGTCTCGGATATCTCGATCGTGACTTCTCTGCCATGTGCAAAATAGTTGGTATAATCCTGACGTCCACCGGTAATTGTGTACCAGTCCCCACCTTCAGTATAACCGCTTGTGGTTGTATCAGTCATATAGGATGAATTTGTCACCCTGGCACTATCTACGTATGCCTTCCCCTCGATCACAAACCAGGCATCGTCAGGATGTGTATGCTGCAACGAAGTCCAATCATCCCAGGGATAATTGAATACTTCCGCCCCACCATGATAATTGACAGCTTGTACTATGTGATGATTGTCAGCAAAACTCTGGAATAATAAAGTTTCAGCCGCCTGTGTACCGGGGATACCGATCGAAGGATCACGAAAATTACGGTTGAGATCTATTCCGGCTGCATTGTATCTTGTTGCTCCACTCACAGTGGTATTGCCACCGGTGTAGGTTCCATCAGGATTTTCCAGTGGACAAATCCATATATCGAGATTATTCACAAGATTTGTGATCCTTGTATCTGTTCCATATTTACTTAAAAGCTCATTGATTAAATGAAGCAGCATCACATAGCCTGTCACTTCATCACCATGAATGGTGGAAAGTAATTCGACCTCAGGCTTGGCAGCAGGAGTAGCAACATTACTGGATATGTGTGCATACAGCAATTTCCTGCCGCTTGATAATGTACCTAACGTATAGATTTGACATAAACTTGGATAAGTACTTGCAAAAGTAGACATCATTGTTTCATATTGAGTATAGGTTGGATACGTATCGAACGCCCATATATCCCTGTCATTTGAAGCCATACGCGGCTCAATCAGAGTACTGGGTGCCGGTAACAGAACTGGAGTATATCCCATATTATTGAAAGCATCCCATTCTTTCTGATTAGCATATGCAAAGACTGTACGATCTTTAACATTATCTATCGATATGATACGGGTCAGTTTTTGTATTTCAGCCCGATCCTTGATCTCAAATTTAAAATACCTTTCACCATGATTGACAAATACAGGTTTCGCTTGAAGAACAGTAATAGCAATAAACAAGAAGAATAGAACAAATAGAATGGACTTTTTCATTTTCACCTACCAGACACTTAGAATTTCGTAGCCCGAATATAAAAAGCATCAGGATCGGGATTATACCCGATCCTGATGTGTATGAATGTTATTTGGTTATTACGTTTTCTGCTGTGACGTAATAGAAATACATCACACCAGCAGCATCCGTATCAAGATACGAATTGGTATGGACAGTTGCAATCTTTGTATATGTACCATTGGGTGTTGCTGAACGATATACATGATATGTATTTGCGTTCGGTACAACAGGCCATGTGATTGAGAAATTACTGGATTGCGGTTGCAGTTGTACGTTTACAGGAGCCTGGACCGTTGTGACCACTTCAACAGGGATATAGTTGCCTGGTCCACCCTGTGTTTCGCCGATATTCACATTGATCGTATTGGCTGCATCATAAACTGTATCACAATCTGAGTCATACAACTTGAAGTTTACAGTCTCACCATTTTGCGAAACATTGATCAACATTGTAACATATGCTGCCTTGGCAACCACGACTGTTCCGGTTCCACGGCATTCATTATTAACAAATGCACCAACCATATCACCCGCCTGGGCAGGAATACCGTCAATTGTCACCAATGAATAGACCGTTGCTGTGTTGTTTGGATATACAACCGGTGTCCAGGAAGGAGCATTAACAGGATTAATGGTTACAGAAATCTGATCTGTATTTGTTCCACCCTGTCCATCATCAACTGTAAATGTGATGTTTTCAGTTCCAACCCAATTTGCATCGCCACTGAATGTCACTGAGTGATCATTCACCAGCACATGAATATGGGTGTTACCACTGTAAGTGATTGTTATTGGATCACTGTCAGCATCATTGATGAAAGGTGTGAAATCCTGCACAAGGGTCGTTCCCCTGTCGAAGTTCCATGCAGAAGGAAGCGTGATGGTTGGAGCATGATTAACAAAGCCCACATTTAACGTCACTGATATTTCCTTTTGCGGAGCATTCGGATCATTTGAATTCACCAGGATAGTGGCTGTATATGTTCCAGCAGCCAAGCCAGTGCTGTTATAACTAACCGCCAGGTTAGCAGATCCGCCACCGGTTACGGTTCCCGAAGAAGGAGCCACATTCAACCAGGGAACTGCCGCACCTAAATTCGTGATTGCCAGTGAGGATGAAACAGAATGTGGATCAGCACCGTACTGATCACCTGTAATGGTATAGAGCATAGACAAATCGCTGTTGAATGAACTCATTGTGCTCACTGTAACCGTACACGTTGCAGTTTCGCTGTCATGAATCAATCCCCATCCGCTGCTATTCTCGCCATGCCAATTAATGGTTGCACCATCACCAGTCGAATTGTTCGTCGCCATTTCACCACCGGAACCCCCAACAAAATTCGTACTGCTGATTACAGTCACCCCTGTCGGGAAGGTCACATTAATGTCCTTTAGCCATTCTGTATCAGTACTTCCATTTGTTATGGTCAATGATAGTGAGGTTGTCGTTCCAGGTGTGAAACTCATTGGTGTGCAACTGAATGTTGAACCACCGACGCTCTTGCTGGATTGTAAAACAAGAGT
>DAONDQ010000066.1:0-16327 GCA_035402645.1 Candidatus Cloacimonadota bacterium
CAAGGTGGGAAGATCATCCCCCTTCAATTCCAACTGCAAAGGCTGTTCTTCGGCAGCACCGAATAGTCCTATCAGGGCAATGGTTGCTTTCACTCCAGGAACTTTACCTGTGTTGACAAGCAGTTCATTGATTACGTCATTCGTAGGTCTTCTTTCCTTGAGCGGTTTGAGTTTCACCTGTATCTGGCTGATATCTGCACGGTTTGAACCACCCCAGGGTTCTTCCTTTCTTCCGACAACCGTATAATATGTATCCACATCCTTTGTGTTTGCCACGATTGTCTCGACTCTCCTGGTGAGGATATCATTTTCGATGATACCTGTTCCCTTGGGCATCTCCAGGTTGATTGCAAATTCACCACGATCCATTGTCGGCATGAATTCACCGCCGACAAATCCCATACCAACGAGCATAAAGCTTAGCACCAATGCAAGTACGGAGATCAATACCACTCTTCCTCGATGCCGTAGCGCAGATTCAAGCAGGGTCCTGTATGCACCCCGCATCCTCTCTTCGAAATTTTCGAAAGTGCATGTAAAACGTGACCAGATGTCTGTCTTTGCACAAGTCACGATCTTCGACCATCTAGAAGCCAGCAGTGGAGTAAGCGTGAATGAAACGAACAGAGACACCAGTGTCGCTGTCACGATGGTAAGACCGAATTCCTTGAATATCTTGCCCACGATTCCGCTCAGCATGGCAATCGGCAGGAACACCACAACGTCAACGGACGTAATGGCTATAGCAGCCAAGCCAATTTCATATCGACCTTCAATGGCAGCCGTGATCTTATCCTTCCCCATTTGCAATTTTCTGTGGATGTTCTCCAGTACCACGATGGAGTCATCAACAAGAATACCGATCACCAATGTCATTGCCATCATGGTAATGAGATTGATCGTGAATCCAAACAGTTTCATCATGATGAAGGTAGTGAGCAATGAAATTGGAATTGAGAACATCACGATGAAAGCGTTCTTCGCATTATGCAGGAAGACGATCAATACCAATGCTACCATCAGGATGGCAAAAAGCATATCGATCTCGACGCTTTTCACAGCATTCTTTGTGAAGCTTGTCAGGTCTTGAGCAATGACGAATTTCAGGCTGTTCTGCTTGTATTCCTTTTCCAGTTGCTTCATAACCTTCTGCACACCTGCACTTGTCTTCACTGCATTGGCATCGGAAGCCTTCGTTACAAGGAGTCCAATACTATTCACATTATTCAATCTTCCATAAGTGAATTCTTCCTTATCCGTATCGAGAATACTCGCAACATCACGAAGGTAGATATTCCCATTGGGACCAGATGTTATGATGAGATTCCTCAGTTCATCAAGAATTTGGAAACGACCAGCCACACGAACCGTGAACTTCCTGTCACGCTGCTCGACCGAACCTGTTGGATAATCAAGGTTCTCCAAGGTTAATGCCTGGGCAATCTGGGAAATCGTGAGATTATATTGTCTCAGCTTTTCATTATCCACTTCGACACGTATCTCTCTCTGTTTTCCACCCACCACTTCCACAGCAGCGACCCCTTCAACTTGTTCCAATCTTGGTTTGACTTTATCCTTCACAAACTGGTAGAATACTTCCGGCTGCATGTTGGATTGAGTTGCGATACGCAATATGGCGAACGCACCAATATCCGCTTTCGCAATCGTTGAAGGTTTCACACCATCCGGCAGTGTCGGCTGCACCTGGTTCACCTTGCGTTCAACTTCGTTCATTGCATTATCCACATTTGCCGACATTTCAAATTCAAGCATGGTAAAGGCAAAGTTCTCTGCACAATAGGTACGTAATGACTTGATCCCATTGATCGAGGAAAGCGTCTCTTCCATGGGTTTTGCCACTTGTGTTTCGATTTCCTCCGGTCCTGCGCCCGGATAGGGTGTAGCCACAAAGACCATCGGCCAATCCATCTTGGGCAGCAAGTCTTCCCCGATATGGGTGAAGGAAAATAGCCCAAACACCGCCAAGGCAGTGAATATCATGGTCATGAACGCTGGTCTGTAGATAGCCAGTTCTGTTAGTTTCATTACTTGCTCTCTCCCATCTGGATTGGTGAACCGTCAGAGACCTGATCCTTGCCAACAGTGATGATCTGGTCATTCGGACCTATACCGGATATGACTTCATAGTAATTTTCATTCTTTAAGCCGACCACGATATTACGGATCGCTGCCTTCGTTCCATTCACGACATACACATAGGTTTGATTGCTATTGGTAATAACAGCGTCAGCAGGAATCAACATGGCATTAGCCTTCTTCGAGGTTGCGATTGTGGAACGTGCAAACATCCCTGCTTTCAGGTCATTATCACCATTCTTCGGGATACTGATCTCCACAGGATAGGAATTCCCGTCACCCTGTATGGCAAGACCAACAGTCTTTACAGTCCCTTTGAAAACTTTATCAGGAATAACATCCACCGTTACATTAACCTGATCGTTCTGGTTAATCTTGGTAATATTGCTTTCAGGAACGAAAATTTTCAGCTTGAAAGCTGAATCGTCTACCAGCGTGGCTACTGGGGTTCCAGGAGCCAGGGTCTGTCCTATCTCGATCAATTTTGTGGCAACCCTGCCATTGATGGTAGCCCTCAGATAGGTATCATTCAGTTGCTTCTGGATAGCCTTCAATGCTGCCTGTGCCCCCTTGAGCTGCGCAAATGCAGACTTTACACTAAGCTGGGTAAGCTCAAGATTACCCTTGGTTGTGACCTTATCATCATATAGTTTTTGGATACGAGTCATATCCTTCTGTGCTTTCTCATAATTTGTCTCAGCAGCCATGACCTGTGCCTGTGCCTGGTCAACTCCTGCCTGCTGGGCACTGTTTTCGACCATGCCCAAAACCTGTCCGATTCTGCACTTCTGTCCTGGTGTGCAGGATACCGTCTCCACTACGCCTGCGGTTTGCGAAAGAACAGTCGCCTGTTCCTTTCCCTCCAGCGTTCCTGTATATTTCAAGTCTTCCTGGATGGGTCCGACCGTCATCTTGGCAGTGAGAACACTGATCGGGATCACCAAGTCCTTTTTCTCGCTTTTGCGAGCCTTATTCCCCGTTACGATAATGAATAGAAAGAGTACGATGATAATAAAAATGATTCCATACATGAGGCCTTTCTTACGTGCCATGATTTCTCCTATATGTTATTTAATGATTTCATTTCCGAGGCTGATGTCATATTTCGCCTTCGACACCAGAACATTGAAATAGCTTACGATGAGGTTCGTCTTGGATGAATCGAGCAGGTTCTTGGCATCCATGAGAGTAACCATGGGAGCAAGATCATTCCTGTATTGTTCCTGAACCATGTTATAATTGGACTGTGCAGCCTGGTAGGTTTGCTTCGCAACATCAAACTGCTTTCTGTCGTGCAGATATGTATCGTAGGAATTCCGTACATCCAATTCGATCATATGCTTTGTGCTTTCCAGGGTTCTTTCCATTTCCTTCACTGAGTAATGAACCTGTCTGACTCTGCTCTCCCTACCGAAACCTGAGAACAGGTTCCATGACAACATACCCGTGATCGACCAGTAGTCTGTATCACCCTTGTAATCAAAACTGCTGCTCTGCCAGCCGTAATCACCGACACCCACGATGGAAGGCAAATAACCGGATAGAGTGATAGTTTTTGCACTCTTCACGGATTTCAAACCTTCTGAGACCTGCTTGATCTCAGGTCGCTGCTTCATAGCCAGCGTCACTGCATCACTTAATGAATCGACTGGAGGAAGAACGGTGTTGATATCCAATCTATTCAGAAAATCAGGGGATTGTTCTTCCATCTCGATCTCCGAATTCATATCGCGATTCAGCAGGCTGTTGAAGTAATTGCTCGCAAGCTTATACTGATTCTCGGCATCCCGGATATCCTGCTCACTGGACATCATTCCCACTTGCGCACGAAGCACATCCGTCTGCGGAACTTTTTCCACTTCGTAGAGCTTTGTGGTCACATAGTAGTTTTCCTTTGCCAGTTCCAGTGAAGTTTTCCTCATGTTGACCAATGATGATGCTTTCAGGCAATTATAGTAACCATCCAGAATATTGTATTGTGTCTGGATCAGTTTGGTGCGATATGCCTGGTCATCGCTTTTTGTCATATGAGATTGCATCTTATAGTTAAAATATACGGCAGGATTGAAGAGAACCTGCGTTGCTTCAAATTTTGTCTGTGTGCTTTTCTTCGCTTGAATGGGAATGGAATAATCCCCGAGATTGATTGTCATTCCCTCATTCAGTTCTGTGTAACGTGATGATGCATCCAAACTCGGTAAGAATCCGGCAAATGCTTCCCATTTTTTCGCATGGGAAGAATTCGTCTTATCCTGCTGGATCTTAAGATCAAGGTTATTTTGGATTCCCATCTCGAGATAATTTCGAAGATGGATGTCATTGACCTCTGCAAACAATGCACTGATGCAGAGGATAATGATCAATGATAGGATAGCTCTGGTTGTCATTGATTTTCCCCCTATTAATAAGCCGGTTTGACTAAAATTGAATTGTTCACTGCTGCCCACAGGTTACGCAGCATCTGTTCAAAATCCATTCCCATGAATCTCCTGGAATATTCATCCATTTCCTCAATGTTGCTTTTCTCGTGAACACCTCGCTGCGCATCGGAGCGGATATGCTCCATGATCTGGATCATACCGTTGCTGCTTGCCCAAAGACTGATCCCGATCTCGAGAGGATCGATATCTTTCCTGATCAGTCCCAGGTCCATCCCTTCTCGGATCACATTCTCCACAACGCCCCACAACTTAGAGCTTGTAGCTAATAGATCCCTCTCTAATTCACGGGAGGAATGCTCGATTTCAGGATGCTGCTCGGGATTATGATTCATGATCTTGAAATCACCCGGATAGTTTTTATAGAATTCCAGATAGGATTCACCAATACTACGCAGTCTTTCTTCGAAAGTATTCAGCTTTTTCAGGTTCTTTTCCATGATTCTGGTAAAATTCTCGAGAACCATGATGAGTATCGAAAGATTCAATTCTTCCTTATTCTTGAAATACAGGTAGATGGTTCCTTTGCTCAATTCACAGCTTTCGGCGATCTCTTCCATTGTCGTACTCAGCATACCCTTTCGGGTGATGATCTTTTCGGCAGCTTTTAAGATCTGCTTCTTTCTCAGCTCCTTTTCCCTCTGCTTTCGTTCCGCAGTTCCCATTCGCTTTCTCCTTATTATATATATCTTTATGTAATTATTGGGTACATATGTGCACATAATGACTGCCGGTCAGTTTATTGTCAATAGGTTTTTTATATGACCGCTGGTCAGTTTATGGGATGCATTCATTTTACATCTTCTTCATTTTCCTTATGGTAAGGAAGCGATATACTGAGCTTGTCGAAGTGTTGTCACATAGTGGCAGAGAGATAAGGTCGGGTGTACGCCGCACGCCCCTACTGAGGTTAACCTCGCATTCGCAAGGATGACCTCCTTAGGAGACTGTACCTGCAAATACATGAGAATGAGAGGCTAATAATATAGAAAGTATAAGATTGGAATCTTATGCCACGACAAGATGTAAATTGAAGATATCCTTCAGCAGGAACTGGGTCCCGTTGTATATCAAGGAAGTACAAAGACATAAATATGGCTAATCCATAAAAATTCCTTTGACAACAAAACAGCAAATCGAGTATAAAGGAATTGTAATTGATATAGGGAACTGCCGGTTCAACTCATTTGACCAACAGATATTAATAAAATCCACAAAAACCTATTAGAGGATTTGTTCATTTGGGAGTTTAACATGAAACTTGCTGAAGATCGATATAAATTAATCGATGCAGGAAAAGTACTGGATGTTGCCACAGGTGGCGGCGATTTCGTGAAAGTGATCAAGAATGATTTTCACAGTTTTGAGCATATTGTCGGTATCGATGTCTCCGACCAGGCAGTCAAGCATGCCGGTTCGCTTTTTCCTGAAAATAACATAGAAATCCTGAGAATGGATGTTGAAAAGATAGAATTTGCCGATGAGCATTTCGATACAGTCTGCATATCCAATTCACTGCATCACCTCCAGAATCTTGATAAAGGATTGGGAGAAATGATGCGTGTTCTCAAGGGCGGTGGGTTGTTCGTAGCCACAGAGATGTATAGCGATGGGCATAAGACCGAAGCACAAAAAACGCACGTTCTGCTGCATCACTGGTTTTCTGATGTCGATCGCCTGATGGGGATTCCTCATAACCATACTTTCAAAAAGCAGCAGCTCATCGATATGTTGAGCAAGCTGCCCCTGTTACGTATTGAAGTGATCGATTATCATTACCCTACTGATAATCCGAAGGATGCTGCCGTCATCAATACTTGGGTAAAAAACTGCCAGGCAATGATCAAGCGACTCGAAAAACTCGGCGGACAGGAAAGTCTGATTGAAGAAGGACAGGCTTTGATTGAGAAAGTGAAGGAAACCGGTTTCGCGAATGTCCCGAGAATTCTATTGATCGGTAAGAGGAAGAAGCATACAAGCAGGTAGAAGAGAACAGGGATCTGGGAACTTTACGTATTTTTATGATAAAAACAGAATTCTAAATCATTGAAACGGAGTATATGGCACGTAAATTGCACTCCAAGAAAATGCATTCGGGGTAACAATATGTCAATTATAATGACAATTCTGGAAACATATATGAGAACCAGTAAAAGGAGAATACATGGCACAATTAGATGATATTTTCACGCTAAATGCCACACAATTGAACAAATTAGCCCGGCAATATGATATTTCCGGTTACACTACAATGACCAAAGACCAGTTGATATATAAGATACTGGAAACTTCCGCTGCTCAGGAAGGATTATCCTTTGTAACGGGTTGCCTGGAAGTGATGGATGACGGTTACGGATTCCTTCGTTTTTCAGAAAACAATTACAATCCAGGTAGAGATGACGTTTATGTATCTCTCACCCAAATCCGCAGATTCAATCTGAAAAAGGGGCACATGGTATCCGGTCCCGTACGATCACCGAAGGAAGGTGAAAAGTACTACGCACTGCTGCGTGTGGATGCTGTTAATGGTCAGACTCCGCAGAATGCTGTCGAATCCAAGCAATTCGATGATCTGACACCATTTTACGCCACAGAGCGTTTAAATTTGGAGTTCGACCCCAATAATCTTTCCACACGTATCATGACCCTTTTCACACCCATCGGGAAAGGACAGCGCGGATTGATCGTGGCTGCACCCCGTACAGGCAAGACCATTCTGCTCCAGGACATTGCAAATGCAATCCTGACCAATCACCCCGAGGTATATCTCACCGTCCTGCTCGTGGATGAACGTCCGGAAGAAGTGACTGAAATGAAGAGAATACTGAAACCGGGAAATCGTGAAGTCATCAGTTCCACATTCGATGAAACGCCAAAAAATCATATCAATGTGAGTGAAATGGCGTTGGAAAAGGCAAAGCGCATGGTGGAACTCGGACAGGATGTCGTGATCGTCCTGGATAGTATCACACGTCTTGCACGTGCTTATAATAACCAGGCACCATCGAGCGGAAAGGTTTTAACCGGTGGTATCGATTCTGCGGGTCTGACCAAACCGAAGAAATTCTATGGTTCCGCCCGTAATACGGAAGAAGCGGGAAGTCTTACGATCATTGCCACAGCTCTTGTGGATACGGGAAGTAGAATGGACCAAGTCATTTTTGAAGAATTCAAGGGAACCGGTAACATGGAACTCGTTCTCGACCGCTCCATCAGTGATATGCGTGTATTCCCAGCCATCGACATCGTGAAATCAGGAACCCGCCGTGAAGAATTGCTTTTAACACCGACTGAACTCAACAGGATCATCGTATTGCGTAAATTCCTCAAGACAATGAGTCCGCTCCAGGGAATCGAGACCCTGCGTAAAAAGATGCAGGCTACAAAGACCAACGAAGAATTTCTGCGTTCCCTGAGCAATTAATGGAATTACTCTCCCCTGCAGGCAATCTGGAAAAACTGAAATATGCCATTGCCTATGGTGCTGACGCTGTCTATGCCGGAGGTAAGGAATACAGTCTGCGAGCCAAAGCGGATAACTTTGACCCGGATGAACTGAAGAAGGCAGTAGAATACTGCCATTCCCTTGGTAAAAAGCTATACATCACCACCAATATATTCGCACATGAAGAGGATTTCAGGGAACTACCAGATTATTTGCAATATCTGGACAGGATCAAGGTCGATGCTGTCATCGCTTCTGATCCCGGAGTCATATCACTCATCCAGGAACATACATCAATTCCAATTCATATCAGCACACAAGCCAACGTAACATCATCTCAAAGTGTAAAATTCTGGAAAAGACAGGGAATCAAGAGAATCATCCTCGCAAGAGAGCTTTCCCGCGATGAAATCATGGTCATTCGTGAACAGAATCCCGATATCGAATTGGAGATATTCGTTCATGGAGCCATGTGCATTTCCTATTCGGGAAGATGCCTTCTGAGTGCCTTTCTGAACCAGAGGTCCGCCAACAGGGGATTGTGTACGCATCCATGCAGGTGGACATATTCGCTGGTTGAAGAATCGCGTCCGGATCAGAAATTCGAGATCGATGAAGATGAAAGGGGAACTTATATTCTCAATTCCAAGGATTTGTGTCTCCTCAATCGAATTGAAGATATTCAGAATATTGGCATTGACAGTATCAAGATCGAAGGCAGAATGAAAAGCCTGTATTATGTGGCAAACGTGACCAGGGTCTATCGTACTGCTATCGATATGCTTAAACAGGGGAAAGAGATACCTGAGATACTCAGGCAGGAACTCGATAAACTCAGTCACAGACCTTATACAGAAGGATTTTACCCGGGGAATGGTTCCCTCGATATGCAAACTTATGGAAAAGATACTTATGAGCGAGAATACCAGTATATCGGGAAGATCATAGACCATGATCAAGGGGTTGCTGCTGTGGATTGCGGAAGCAAGTTTGTGGTTGGAGATGAGATAGAATTTATCTTCCCGCAGATCACAGATGATTTCACATACAAAGTGCAGGAATTCAGGAACCAGGATGGAGAGGTCGTTGATCTTTCCAAACCGAACCAGGTTTTCCATATTCCTATTAACCATGATATCCCGGACATGGGAATCATTCGATTAGGTAAGAAAAACTCAGAAATTGATGGAAATAATACATGAAGATTAGAATCATTGGTTTGCTGCTCATCCTTAGTTTCATGATTTTGGAACTGAATGCTCTCACACTGTTCAAATCAGAATATACAGAACTGGAAAATTCATATCAGAAAATAGACGATGCCACATTCGAAGCGCAACTCAATGCCCTGAAACCTATTGCTTCGGAAGAGAAGGCGTTCGTAGCCTATTACAAGGCAAAACTAATCCCGGATGTAAATACCATGATCATAGAGATGGTCAAGGTTGCAGACACATACCCAAAGACAGAATATGGGCAGAAGGCATGTCTTGAACTTGGCATCATCTACTTTCTGCAGAGAGATACAGGCAAGTCTTCAATTTATCTTGCCAAGATCACATTACCTTCCATTAATGATAAGAATCTATGGTTATCACAGGTATATTTGAAACAGGGTGAGAACGATAAGGCGATTCAATACAGTCAGTCATATTTGGTCAATTCAACTGACCCCGAGAAAATGGAAACCGCATATTATGTCATTGCCAATGCTTATATTAACCAGAGAAGATATGATAATGTCCAATCTCTGTTAGACCGGCTCGATTCTGTCCAGGGATTGCCCAAACACAACATCTATTATAATTACCTGCGTGGATACGCTTATGATATGTGTAATAATAACGAGATGGCGTTACGGTATTATCGAAATGTGTTTAAACTCGACCGCTACAGCCAGTATGCCTTCATGGCGGAAGACAGGCTGTTATCGATGAAGGCAAGGATGAGGGATAATCTCGATATCAGTTTTATCTATCCTGATAGCGTATATCATCCTGCCCCTGTCGTCCCTGATACTGCGAAGACCATTACTGTTGTCCTTCCACCACCAGGGATCGATCCGCCGATAGAAAGTGTCCAGGATTCACTCCAGATGGTAAAGAACACAGGACATGGAATATTCCTGCAATTGGGCAGATTTTCGTCCGAGAGTAATGCTCAGAACCTGATGCTGAAGTTGAAGGATGATCAGTTCAGCGCTATCTATTTCCCCACAAAATTGGATAATAAAATAACCTACAGAGTATTGATGGGTCCCTACAAAACTGAGGCTCAAGCAGAAAAGATACGTGTCAAATTGAATGAAAAGAGTTACGGTTCCATTATTATAAAGAGATAAAGATGATTCCCGAAGAAACAAAGATCACCCCGATGCTGCAGCAATACAAGAAAATCAAGGAATCACATCCTGATAAATTGTTGTTGTTTCGAATGGGTGATTTTTACGAGACTTTCTTCGATGATGCCCAGGTTATGTCAAAGATTCTCGGCATCACTCTTACAGCCAGGAACAAGAACGAAGGCAAGCCCATCCCTCTTGCAGGCTTCCCGTATCATGCCATCGATACTTATCTTGACAAGCTCATCAAGGCAGGGTTGAAAGTAGCCATCTGTGAACAAGTGGAAGATCCGAAACTGGCGAAAGGGATCGTAAAACGCGAGATCGTGGAGATCATCACCCCCGGTGTAATACTCGATCAGCAGTTAATAGACGGTTCATCAAACAATTTTGTATCCTGCGTGCATATCGATTCGAAGCAAAAACTGATTGGATTGGCATTTCTCGATATTTCGACAGGAGATTTCTTCTTCACAGAACTCGAACCGGAAGAACTCAGAAATGAAATCCAACGTATGCATCCTGCGGAGATCATTGTACAAAGCCAAGATCATAAACTTATGATGGATGATTTGAAACTGGATTATCAGCCTGCAACCACCATCTATGACAGTTGGTTCTTCGATCAAAGGGAAGCAGCGAAACTCCTGAAGGAACATTTTCACACTTCGACACTGGAAAGCCTTGGTGCACAGAATCATCCTATGGGAACGATAGCTGCGGGTGCAGCACTTGCCTATGTAAGATCCCTTCGGGATGACAACCTGTCACATATCACATCCATTCATTATTATTCGTTATCCTCTTATATGCAGTTGGATGAGATTACGAGACGCAACCTTGAACTTACCCATTCCATGAGATACGGGAATCGAAATGGCAGTCTCATTGATATCCTTGATAAGACCCAAACCCCGATGGGATCGAGACTTCTGCACCAGTGGCTGATGAATCCACTCCTGGATAAGGCACATATTCTCTATCGACAGGATATGGTGGAAACATTCACCCAATCCTTTGCCTTGACCGAAGACCTGAGACTTATCCTGAAGGATATCGGTGACCTGAGCAGGTTATTGAGCAAGGTCGGTGCGCAGAGGATCAATCCTCGAGAAACCGTAGCACTTGGGAATTACCTCGCTAATGCACCCCACATCCGGAATCTGCTGACACGATATGATTCTTCTGTTCTATCTAAGATAGCCGAGGAGATTCCTGATTTCAGTTCAACGATCGGTCTCATTGAAAATGCCATTTCTGATAATCCGCCCATGGCAATAACTGAAGGGAACATCTTCAAATTGAATTACAATGCTGATCTGGATGAACTGAGAACAATCAGTCGGGATGGGAAAGGCTGGATTGCAAGACTGGAAGCAGAAGAAAGACAGAAAACCGGAATTCCATCCCTGAAAATTGGGTATAATAAAGTCTTCGGTTATTACATCGAAGTTACTTCCTCTCACATTCCGAAAGTACCAGATTATTATATTCGAAAACAGACATTGGTGAATTGTGAACGCTATATCTCCCCCCAATTGAAGGAATACGAGTCAAAAGTGCTCGGAGCAGAGGAAAGGATCAAGAGTCTTGAATATGAATTATTCAAGGATATCAGACTGAAAGTCACGGAACATATGGATCATATGCAGAGTTATGTGGAGAAGATTGCCGAACTCGATGTTCTATCAACATTCGCCTTTCATGCATATCATAAAAATTATATAAGACCAATATTCACTGATTCGGGTGAAATGGAGATGACGGATTGCCGGCATCCAGTCATAGAGCAGATACTTACAAGCGAAGCATATATACCGAATGATGTCAGACTCGATGATGAGGAAAATAAGATTGCCATTATCACGGGTCCGAACATGGCAGGTAAATCCACTTACCTGAGGCAAATCGGATTATTGGTCATCATGGCGCAGATGGGGAGTTTTATTCCCGCAAAAACAGCAAGATTACCTATCTTTGATAAAGTATTCACAAGGGTGGGAGCTTCAGATAATCTGGCAATGGGACAAAGCACTTTCCTCGTGGAAATGGTGGAAACAGCTAACATCCTGAATTCAGCAACCGTCAATTCCCTCATCCTTCTGGATGAGATTGGAAGGGGAACAAGTACTTTTGATGGATTGAGTCTTGCCTGGGCAATTGTTGAATTCATTCATAAGTACAAGAAGGCAAAAACGCTTTTCGCCACACATTACCATGAGCTGACAGAACTTGAAAATGTACTTCCCGGAGTAAGGAATTATAATATCGCCGTTAGGGAATGGAATGAGCAGATGATCTTCCTTCGCAAGATAGAACCCGGTGGTGTGGACCAGAGTTACGGTATTCAGGTGGCACGCTTGGCTGGCTTACCGGAGAAAGTGATCAAGCGGGCAAAGGACATACTCCGAAATCTCGAAGATCATGAATTGAGCCCACAGGGCTTGACAGCCAAGATCAAGAAACAATTGGGTCAGAGAACTGACCAGATGAATATTTTCGAAGTGATCGTAGAAAAGACGGAAGAAAAGGACAAACTCCTTACGGAGATCAAGGATTTGGATATGGATCAACTTTCACCCATGGAAGCATGGCAAAAGTTAAAGGAACTTCAGGATAAAATCGAATAAAATAGAGGTGTTTTAATGAAATCAAGAATCATCATACTGTTCATCCTAATGCTCTTCGCAGCATCCATCATACAGGCCCAGGATACCAAATATGCAGGAAAGATCAATGGTCATATGATATCAGAATCTGATTTTGCATCCGCGTTATGGGGACATTACGAAAGCTTCGTTGTCGAACATGACAGAAAGCCTACAGACGATGAGTGGAAGCAACTATACGATAAAACCTGGGAAAACAGCACGAAGCAGATCATTCTGACCGATGCTTACAAGAAATATGGTATATCCGTGTCAGAGCAGGAAGTAATGGATTCCCTGGAAGCGCATATCCCTGATATGATCCTGAAGCACCCGTTGTTTCAGGATGAGAATGGTTTCAACCGTGAGGTTTATATCCAAAGTCTTCATTCAGATAAACCAATCGACCTTTTCTGGCTTCGCGAATCGTATCTTCTATATGTAATCCCGCAACAGAAACTGAAACTGAAACTTGCCCAGGAGATGGTGATATCTGAGAGTGACATCAAGAACCAGTATGCACTGCACCATGCTGCAGCCCGCACTTCCATTTTCACATTCTACAATAATAAATACTCTCCTGTTGTAACGAGTGATATGGTTCAGCAGTACTATCATGAACATCTTGCAGATTATGCCCGTTCACCTCAGTGTGATATTGGAGTAAGCATTTTCCCAATCCAACCTACTCACAATGATAGTATTTATGTAAGAACCCGTATTGATTCGATCTATATCAACCTGATGAATGGAGAATCATTTCAATTGATGGCATCCAAATACTCTACTTCAGTTTCTGCAACCAAAGACGGCGATATGGGATATGTCGAAATTGCCTCCATGCCGTCCAATGCACAGAAATCTTTGAATCAGACAGATATCGGGCATTTTACTTCACCCATTCAGTTAAAAGATTCATGGGCAATATACAAGGTTGAAGATAAAACCAAGAACCTGTTGAAACTAAGGGAAATCCGGATTTCCCCTCAGGTAGGTGATAAAACACAGAATGAATCTTTAGACAAAGTCATCAGGATCAGAAGTTTGGCAGAACAGATCGGACTGGATAAGGCTGCTGCCGAATTTGATGCTTCCTACGCAGTAATTAACGGTTTATCAAAAGGCAATCCAAAGAAAAACCAAATATCCTTTGATCAGTCAGTGATTGAAAGGGCAATTGTCTCGCAGCCGGGATTTCTCTTTGAACCAATCTACAGAGCTGATATGCATTCGTACCTTCTCATCCAGGTGTTGAAGACGCAACCCTACCAGGAATTACCCCTCGAAATGGTGCAGGATTCCATCAAGGCAACCCTTACAAGGATACTTCAGAAACGTATGGCTGGTGACGATGCAGATGCTTTTTATCAGAAATATAAGAAGCAGGATCTGATTACGATGCGACGTTCCGGTCGTTCCATCATCGACTTTGAGAACCTTATGTGGGATTCTCGTGTCCCTACGAGGGAAAGTACCCTGGTTACGGAAGCAATCCTGGGATTGAAAACCGATAATTCGGTCACAAAACCTGTAGAGACAAGTGACGGTTATTTCATCGGCTATCTTGTGAAATATAAGGAACCGAACTGGAATAACCTGGATAAGGAAAAAAGTGAGATCACCAGGCAGTTACGTCAAACCCGTATGAATGATTATTTCATGAATTGGGTTAAAAATGGCTTGAAACATGCACGTGTTAACAAGTGGTATAAGTTCAAACCACTTGGTGAAACTCCGATTCCCCAAGAAGGAGAATATAGAAAATAATATTTGACATCTACATATACAGATGCAAATTATGTATTGAATGTAGGTTCGATACATAAATATCTAATGAATTTCTGAGACTCAAGGGGCTCAGGAGGAATTATGAAATATATTGTTAGTGCGGTTCTTTTTCTGTTCTTTACCCTACTATCTGCTATATCGATATACGATATTCAATATACGACAAATCCAGGAGTGGATAACACCTATCCATCACCCTATGCAGATGAAGTTGTAACCATCACTGGCGTTGTTACGGCAACCGGTTATCATGCCACATCAGGTCAGAAGTTCTTTATTACAGAACCAACCGGTGGTGCATGGCGCAGCATCTTTATCGATGATACAAGCCATGCTGTTCAAATTGGTGACCTTATCAGTGTAACGGGAACAGTGAAGGAATACTACGGGATGACCGAGATCAGGCAATGCAGTGCAGTCAATGTACTTAGGTCGAACTATCCTTTACCTTCCCCGATTATCCTCATAAGTGGTCAAATGGCTTCAGAAGAAGCATATGAATGCTGTCTTGCCAAGATACAAAATGTGATCTGCACAACTGCTCCCAATTCACAGAATGAATTATTTGTGGATGATGGTTCAGGCGCAGTAAAAGTGGATGATGGCTTCTTTTCGGGTGCAGTACCGTTCCCAATCAATTCCGGTGTGGGTGTAAACTATAATTACATCATGGGAATTATCGATTACTCTCATGGTTACTATAGCCTGCAACCCCGCACTTCACTTGATATCCAAAAACAAGCTCCAGTTTTGAATACTCACAAATCCTGGGGTAAGATCAAATCGATTTATAAATAATTTATCTAAGGAGAGGGGTCATGAAAAAGTTCTTCAAAAGCATGTTGATTCTTGGCGGAACAGCCGCTGCCGGATATTTGGGATTCAAAGCATATAAAAAAGTCAGTTCTATTGTTCGCTTGAGCAAAGCGCTTCCTGAATTCCTGAAGAATGTATATGGGGAAAGCCCCAAGATCCATATCAATATGGCTTTGAATAAAGTCATCATCAGAACAGGATTCAGCCAGGAGACGATTGATAAACATGATGATATTGAATCAACCGTCCGCGAATATGTGGAAGACTTCTTCCCATCACTGGGTAATAAAAAACTCAGTATCCATGTTTACGTGAAAGGCGAAGAAGATGAAGAAGATGATGATGAATGCTGCTGCTGTGACGATGATGACATGGAATGCGATACGGAAGGAATGGATGAGGAAAATCCCAAAAAATAACCAACATTAATTTACACGACTCATATAAGTGATAGGTCAGCTACGGCTGACCTTTCTTTTTAGCATGAAATGGCATTGATTTATCTTGCCTATTTCACTTTCTTCTTTAAATTGACTGATGAAAAACAATCACAAAGGAGTTATCATGGAGAAGACACTGATAACCGTAGCACGTTACGATACGATGTTCGAAGCTGAACTCGCACGTAATTTCCTCTTGGAAAACCAAATTGAATCCTTCATCATGAACGAGTATATGGGACAGATACTGCCATCCATCAGCAATGATATGTTTCCAATTCAATTACAGGTGGATGTTGAAAACGAGGAGAAGG
>DAONDQ010000067.1:0-16214 GCA_035402645.1 Candidatus Cloacimonadota bacterium
ACTTATAGTATGAGTAATCAGTCATCAGAGAACAGTCCTCATGGGTATGTGTATCGGTAATTGAATAAACTTCGGTATTCTATTGGATCCTATTCCATGCCGGCAATGCTTGAAATGAATTAGAAATCATATCAGAAACCCGAATAAGGGAATTTTATGCAATCATATCAGAATCATATCATAGAAATATTCCAAGAAGAAGAACTCTCTTTATTTTTTGTCGATAAGATCGAAAAAGGGCAACTCCATATCGTCGACAGAAATGGAAAAAGGAATCGTATTCCTGAATCGAGAGTCGTGTTTCTCTTTGATGAGATAACCGATAGTCCTAATGCTCCTGATACCATCGATAAGATTAAGCATGAAATTCAATCCATTGCAAAAGATATCGATACAGAGCTCCTCTGGGAATCGATTGAAAATTTCGAACATGAATACACCATCGCCGAATTGTCTCAAATTTACTTTCAGTCACCTTCTTTGAAAGAACAGGCTGCATTATTCAATTCCCTGAGGGAGGATTCGCTTCTGTTCAAGAGAAAAGGACTGCTTTTTCGACCAAGGAAACAGCAGCAAATCGAAGAGATCAAACTACAGGCAGAAAGGGACAGGGAAAAGAAGGAAAAGGCAGACAGGTTAAATTCTTTCTTCCGAAATATTCTTGCCTCACCTGAGAAAGTAGTACCTGACCCGTATTTCATTCCATTCCTGCAGGGAATGAAAACAAGACTTTATCATCATAAGGATGATACTCCTGAACAGATTCTACACGCCATTGACCCGAAACGGGATTTAGGTAACATGGTATATGAGATCTTGCTCAAAACCGGATTAATCAGTGATAAGGAAAACCGGTTTCTGGTGGAGGCAGGCATCCCTGAAGCCTTTGCTGAAGATTGTGAAAATGAGGCAAAAAACATTCAAGACCCACTCCCCAATGACAATCGCAAGGATCTCACCTATCTCGAGACATTCAGTATCGATGATGAATCGACTGAAGAAGTGGACGATGCCTTATCCTTGGAAAAAATAGTGAATGGATATCGGCTTTGGATCCATATTGCAGATGTTTCATCGTGGATAACACCGAATTCTCTTCTCGATAAAGAAGCACAGCGTAGAATCACTTCCATCTACTTGGAAACTGGAGTCATCCTGATGTTTCCTTCTGTCTTGTCCTGTGATCGGATGAGTTTGAGGGAAAATTCCAAACGGACGGCAATGAGTCTTCGAATCGATTGTACTGACAGCGGAAAAATCATTGATCATGAATTCATGATCTCGAATATTATGGTGAAACATCGCTTATCTTATGATCAGGTGGATGCACTCATCAGAGACGGGAAAAATGATACTTTCACTAACCAATTCAAATACCTCAGGGAATTAACCGAAGTTTGGAAAATGGAGCGAATCAATGCAGGCGCAATTGAAATCAACAAGCCTGAATTCAATCTGGAAGTGAAGAATGATGATATCTTCCTCAAAGTATATGATAGACTCTCACCAAGCAGGAAAATGGTCTCTGAATGCATGGTCATGTTCAATCGCCTGGCTGCCCGATTAGCAGTGGAAAGAGATACCCCAATGATCTACAAGGCACAGGAATCCTCAGTCGAAGAACAACTGCAAAATCTCCCCCAGGATAAGTATGATCCACTGCTGACTGACCAGGTCATGCGCCAGATGAGACCCAGCAGGCTGACAACCATCCCTCTTCCCCATTCCGGTTTGGGAGTTGATGCTTACACACAACTCACTTCTCCCTTACGAAGATATGCCGACCTGATCCTTCAGAGGCAAATAACTGCTTCATTGTCACTGCAGGAATTCCCTTATAAAACAGAAGAATTGTTTGAACAGCTTGCTTCTATCGAAGAAAATGAAAGGATCATCCGGGAAGTATATCAGAAATCAAAACAGTACTGGCTAATCAGGTATTTTGAGAAATATCGTAGGGAAGACATATTCATCGCAATGGTGATTAGTATTGGAAAAGGACAAACCGTGGTGGAAATTCTGGAATTCGGATACAGAGTTTTAATATCTGGATCGCATCAATTACAGGTTGGTGAAGTTCATCAAATCAAGATATCAAAGATAGACAGCAACAATAGCATAATGCAATTTGCAATTCACAAATAGATATTCAAATCTATATCATTCAGCTGATACTTCAACCTTATTCGTTGGAGTGGAATTCTTCTGTATATAGGTATCCGCCTTTTCTTTGTTTTGAACAAGAAAAGAAAGTGGAATGGCTATGACCGCAAATATCGTAGAAGCAACCATGGTGGCATTGATACTATCAATGAAAACCTGTCGCTGAACATAACTGGATAGAAGGCTTTGCGCAGCAGTCGATGCACTCCCGCTAGTCATGCCCGTCTGCATGTAGATATTCTGCAAATATGTGAGAAAATTGGTTACAGAGTTATTGAATACAGTCGTATCTCCCAAATATGAAGCGTACTTCTGATTCTGCACATGAAGCATGATAGTGGTCAGAATCGTGATACTTAGCGAAGCTGAAACCTGCCTGATCGTATTGGATAAAGCGGATGCCTTTGCAACTAACGGCATGGGAACACTGTTCATTCCCTGCGTGGACACCGGCATCGTCGTAAATCCAAGAGCAATAGCCCTAACGACAAGTAAGATAATGATCGAATGCAATGGAGTATCAAGACTTAGCTTCGAAAGTTCGTAGGTTGAGAGGACGAGTACAATAACCCCGGGAATCACTAAAGGTCGTGCCCCCACCTTGTCGAAGATTCTCCCGCCAACTGCCATGAAAATTCCTGTTGCAACTGCACTCGGCAACATGATCATACCTGATTGCATGGGTGTGTAACCCATCAATGACTGAAGAAAAAGAGGCATGATGAATATCACACCAAAAAGAGCCATATTCAAGACACTGGTAATGATGATGCTGAGGGAGAATGGAAATATCTTCAGTAATTTCAAATCCAGTAACGGATCTGGATGGGATAATTCATTGATCACAAACAAAATGAGACTGAAAATACCAACCACCAGTAAAAGCATATATTTGATATTCTGCCAATCGATATATGAACTTTCAGCAAGAAGATATAGACAACTGACGATGCCTACTGTGGCTGTTATAAATCCGATGATGTCAAACTGCTTGTCCTTCTTCCTGGAAGATGGGCGTAATAGAATATAAGACATGATCATTCCGATAATGCCGATAGGAATATTGATGGTAAAGATCAGGCGCCAATCCAGGTAATCGATGATATAACCACTAAGGGTCGGTCCGATGGTCGGAGCAGCCATGGCGGCAATGCCCCAGATACCCAGTGCCATACCACGCTTCTCCAAGGGAACCACTTCATAAAGGATCACCATACTGACCGGCATGATGATACCACCTCCAAATCCTTGGATGATCCTGAAGAAAATCATGGATGAATTGCTCCAGGAAAGCCCGCATAGCATCGAACCTACCGTAAATGCACCTAAGGCAAATATATAGACACGCTTGGAACTGAATCGGTCAACGAGATAGCCGGTTAGGGGAATGACAGCACCCAATGTGAGAGTGTAAGAGGTAATGATCCATCTTGATTTATCGACAGATACCTGAAAGACTGCCATCATTTTGGGAATGGCAACATTCACGATTGCGCTGTCCAAAATTGCCATGAAGGTACCAATAACGACAACCGAAAGGGTTGTCCACATGTAGAATGATTCGTCGTTTGACTTTATTTTTTCACGGTGGCGTCGAAGCATTTTACCTTTGAATCATTTAGTGAAGATGAATCTTCACATAAGCATTCGTACCGTTCACCAATTCAGGATGCTTTACTTCAAATTCAATATGTACGGGTATTTTTTGAACCACTTTCGTGAAATTTGCACCGGAACTCGAAGGTAAAAGAGAGAAGACAGAATTGGCTGCATTTCCAATGCTTTTCACATAACCTGTGATCTTCTTACCCTTGTATTGATCGACTTTGATCGTAACCTTCTGACCCAAGCGCAGTTTATGAAGTTTTGTTTCTTCGACGTTTGCCGATATATAGAACTGATCAGGGTCAGTGGCATAGGCAAGTATCTGACCGGCAGAGATTACCTCGCCAACAGTCCCGCTCTTCTTGATAATAATGCCATTAATGGGTGAACGTACAACAGATTGCTCGATATCCTTATCCTGGAGATTCATAACTTCAAGTTTACTGACAATTTGGTCTTTCTGCACCGTATCACCTTCATCTATGAATAAATCAACGATCTTACCGGTTGACATCGGACTGATCTTGACCAGTGTTCCGGTTACTTTCGCATCTTCCGTGGAAACATAATGAGAGCCTTCATAACCATAATAAGCAATTACACTAAGTATTGTCATCAGCATGATGATCAAGATGATATAGATGAATTTCTTTCTTCCTTCCGTCATGGCTTTGCAACCTCGCTCGGTTCTGTACCTATGAGAACCATCATTCCAGGTTTGACATTATAATCGAAATCTGAGGCTTCTATGCGTACGAGGGATGTTTTACTCTTTGGATCGACAACAGGATCTATTAATGTCACGATTCCGTGATAATCATGATCCGAAATTTCAGAAATACGCAAATCCACCTTCATCCCTTCAGCAACTTTGTATATGAGATGCTCAGGCACATATGCTTCAACATATACGTGATTGGCATTGACAATGGATAAAAGCACCTTGTTGGGAGATGTGGTTTCCCCGTTATACACATTTATTTCACTGACCATTCCTGAAATGGGAGCATTGATCGTCCCATTATCATACTGAACTTTGGCAAGATCGAGCGATGCCTTTGCCTGTTTCAACTGATATTCAAGAAGTTCCTTCTGTTGTTCAGGAATGAATCCTTTTTCAAACAGGTTCCTTCCTCTTTCATAATTGAGTTTGGCATTTTCATAACTCTTCTGCACACTCTGGAATTGAGCCTGGACATCTTTTCGGTCCAAGGTGACAAGCGTATCACCAGATTCTACATGATCACCGACCTTGATATGAACCTGAAGAATTCTTGCGGTTATGACGGAAGAAACGTCCACATGATCGCGTGCTTCAATCTTTCCAGCCATGAAGAAAACAGGCTGTTGTGGAGGAGGAGCTATCTCCTTTTCCTTTTTCCCGCTCTTACTGCAACCCAATATCATGAGCAGCAGAAACAAACAGAATAGTATCTTTCTCATGGAAATCTCCTTGAAGAAATAAACAGGTTACACATCCAGTTTTCAAATGAGGAACACAAAATATGTATCGAATTCAGTAAAGAAAAAAATCATAAACCTATGAATTTATTATCATGTGTCATCATGATTGATACTCATTTGAAAAATCGAATACTTCAAACCTAAAGATTCACTTGACACTTAACAATTCGTATTCCATTTTCACATGTGTGGTAGAATGAAACATTGGAGAACAATTATGAATGCAAGAAGAATCAGAGAAAAAGCCAGACATAGGGAAGAAATTATCACTGCCGCGGAAAAAGTGTTCTTCAAAAGAGGGTATGACGGCACAACACTTGATGAGATCGGAAAGGTTGCTGAATTCAGCAGACGCACTCTCTATACCTACTTTAAAAGTAAGGATGATCTTTATCTCGCAGTTCATCTGCGTTATAACCGCATGAAGATCGAAAACCTGGAAAAAAAGATGAATGAAGCAAAGACAGGTTATGACAAAATATATGCTTTTGGAGAGGAATACTTCAAATTCTTCAAAGCCTATCCTGAATATCTTCGCTTTCAATTGTATATGGATGTCCAGGGACTTGATTTTGACCAGGTGCAAGAGTCAACTCTCAAGGAATTCTCCGACGTGAATGAAAAAGGATATATCCTTGTTTCAGAAGCAATTCAATTAGGACAGAAAGATGGTACAGTCAAAAAAGATGAGAATCCTATCATCTTCATTTCCTACCTGTTCTACGGTCTGCGTACAATGGCAAATCTATCCATATTGCATGCTGACAGCTTTTATGTCTTCGCTGATAACCAAATTACTCCTGAGGAATTTTATTGCGGTTTCCTGAACAGGCTTTTAGGTACCGTCGCCCAAAAACAAAAAAAATAAACCTTGGAAGAATACATGAAGATATTGGGAATCATCTCTTCTGCAAGGAAAAATGGCTTCTCTGCCCGTTTGGTTCATGCACTGATTGATGAAGCAAAAAAGAAGGGACACAAGACGGAAATCATCTCCCTATATGATTTGAACTTCAAATCATGCGGTGTCTGTGATACAATGGAAAAATTACCTGCCAAGCAATATTGCGCATTGAAGGATGATTTGACTCCTGTAATGCACAAATTCATTGAAGCAGATTGCGTGATCCTCAGCTCTCCGATATACATGGATTATCTCTCAGGCACTCTGAAGACTTTCTTCGATCGCTGGTGCATATTCGTGGGTGGGGATATGAACGTTACATTCACTCCAGGAAAGAAATACATTTCCATACTCGTTTCTGGAGCAGCACCAAAGTACTATTCCTGGATACAAAAGAAAATGGATATGACCTTAACCGGTTTTTTCAAAATGGAAAAAATAGGTTCCCTGTTTTTTGGAAACTCTATGGAAGAAGATGCGGAAAAGCAATTTGCACTATATGTAAAAAACGCAAGAAAGTTAATCGAGAAATTATAAACTAATAAGAAAGAAGCGCCGATTGAATCGGCGCTTCTTCTTTTTTATTTCAATAGAGTTATTCGTTTACTGATTTGTTGATTATCTGTCTGTACCTTCAGAAAATATATACCTGCTGCAACTCTCTGATTTTCCATGTTTCTACCATCCCATTGCAGCACTTTTGTACCCTCAACTACATCTCCATCAAGAAGTGATCTCACTTTCTGTCCACGAATGTTATACACAGCCGCTGCTATTATCTTCGGTGTTATAGATGACAGTTTGATCGTGGTATTGGATGTTCCGGTATTGGTACTGATATCGATTGTAATCGGACTGGAAATCGTAAAGAAGTTATCGCTTTGGTCTGAAACAGCCAGAATTGTGCTTGCGATGGGAGAAATATTCACAATACGGATTTTGTAGTTATTCCCGGTAGGAAAAGTCGCCGGTATCGTCCAGTGATACACGCGATCTCCAACCGGTACGTTCGATGCTATCAGAATAATTGGTGTTGCAACTGGATTCAGTGTGTTGTCATAACCCCTGAATATCATGATTGATACGACTCCGGTCAGATTTGCATAATTCCAGGTGATATCGTGTGTAGAACCGGCAACCCAGTTTTCACCGCCATTTGGACTCAATACAGTAATGAATGGAATCGTGGATAGTCCGATGCGAAAGAAATTATCACTGATATCAAAAACTGGTGCAAACGTGGTTCCCGGATTCAAGCTTGTGATCTTTATCTTGTAGTCGGTTGCCGGAGTGACCGTTGTGGGTATTTGCCAGGCATAGATTCCCCGTGTCACTGGTACACTCGTGGCAATGGTCATGATCACTTGATTCAGATTGCCTTCAACAAGCTGTATCATCACAAAACCTGTCAAATTGGAAAAAGTCCATGTGATATTTCTGGTAGAACATATCGTCCAGTTCTCTCCCCCGTTGGGAGCAAGTACTCGTATTATTGGAATATTACTACCCCTAGAGATTGTGAACACATTATCACTAAAATCATAAACCGGATTATTCACAGGTGTGGTAGAATTTGAAAGTGAAGAAATATAGACTTTATAATTTGTCCCGGTCAATATTGTAGAAGGAATTGTCCAATTAAACACCCCTCCTATAACCGGTACGGATGCTGCAATTACATAAGATGATATCGCAGAGCTTTGACCCACCAGAAGTATCCTGATATTCCCGGTTAGATTCGTAGATGTCCACAGTATCTGATGCGTTGAACCAATTGCCCAATTTTCACCCCCATTCGGTGAAATGAGTGTAAGAGTAGGAGTAATTACAGGTCCGCTGATCGTGAAGTTCCCATCGCTTGTATCACCGAAATATACGGTCAGCATGGAGACCCAGACGACACTGATTTGATAATCTGTTCCAGCTACAACTGTAGAAGGGATCGTCCAAGTGTAGCTGCCTGCCGCTATTGGGGTTTCAGCGATTATCGTCGAGATTGTAGTTGAACTGCTGGAATGAAGCAGCTGAATCCTTACATTTCCAGTCAGATTGGTATAATTCCAAGTGATATGATAGGTTGAGCCGATTGTCCAATTCTCACCACCATTGGGTGAAGTTACTGTAATCGATGGCGTCTGTGCCATCAGTAAAATGCCCAAAACGAGAAAACACATCAAAACAAGAAGCCTTTTCATAAGACAAATTTCCTCATTGATTATCATTCTCCACGTATAATATAATGTTATTTAACTCAATGTCCAATAGAATCTTACACATTCTAAGAAGATGGTTTTCTCATATCTTCTGGAGGTCATATTCAAATACATAAAGCAGATAAAGAACCTTTCTATAAGAACGAAAAAGAGAAAATTCTTGACCTGCTGGATAGAGCATTAATCCTTATCAAAAAAAACCGAGGTTTTCGTGAACATTCACAATTTGGATCATATTTTCAAGCCCAAACGCATTGCCCTTCTGGGGATCAGTTCCAATCCGCAGAGTGTCAGCGGAAGAATACTGAGTAATATTGTCACCAGTGGTTTCAACGGTGTCGTTTATCCTGTAAATCCAAGCCTGGAAGCCGTCATGGGTATCCAGTGTTTCCCTGATGTCGCTTCCCTTCCCCATGTACCTGAACTTGGCGTGATTTGCTCAGACCCTGAAGCCGTTCCAAATTATCTCACTCAATGCGGTGAAGCAGGGATCATGGGCATCATCATTGTCTCAGCAGGTTTCAAGGAAGCAGGTGAAGAAGGACAAAAGGCAGAAAAGCAAATCGATGAGATCAGGCTGCGTTATCCCGGAATGAGAATCATGGGTCCCAATTGCCTGGGATTCATCTCTCCTGCCAATAAGTTGAATGTGAGCTTTGGCAATGGCATGCCGAAAAAAGGGAACATTGCTTTCGTCTCTCAGTCCGGTGCCCTATGTACTTCAGTTCTTGACTGGGCAATTGAACAAAAGATCGGCTTTTCCTATCTTGTCTCCATTGGCAACACCAGCGATGTCGATTTTGGTGACCTCATTGATTATCTCGGAGAAGATGAAGAAACGAAGTGTATCATTCTCTATATAGAATCCATTACGAATGCACGGAAGTTCATGACGGCAAGCCGTGCTTTTGCACGCTCCAAACCCATCATTGCCTACAAGGCTGGACGCTTCCCTGAATCCGCAGCAGTGGCTGCATCCCACACTGGGGCTATGGCAGCAGCAGATAATGTGTATGATGCTGCTTTCCAGCGTGCTGGGATTGCCAGGATCTTCGATATTGGAAGAATATTCGATCTTGCCGAACTGATCGGGCACAAGAAGATACCAGCTGGACCCAGATTAGCCATCATCACCAATGCCGGAGGACCCGGTGTCATGGCAACAGACACATTGGTAGCCCTCGGAGGTGAATTGACAAAACTGGGCGATGAGACGATGAGCCAATTAAATGACAACCTTCCTGCATTCTGGTCACATGGCAATCCGGTCGATGTTTTGGGAGATGCACGTGCGAAGAGATATGCGAAGGCTGTTTCCATTGTGATTGAAGATGCAAATGTAGATGCCGTTCTTGTCATACTCACACCACAAGCTATGACAAATCCGAGTGGTACTGCACGAGAAATCAGTTTAATTGCAGAAAAGACAAAGAAACCGATTCTCGCTGCCTGGGTTGGTGGCGGAAGCATGAGGGAAGGAGAAGGGATACTGGCGGAAGCCGGTGTTCCCACTTATACGACTCCCGAGCAGGCGATTGGTGCTTTCATGACCCTTGTTGATTATGGCAGGAATCTGAAAGCACTCTATGAAACTCCGTTGGAGGTACCTGTTGAGTTCAGTATCGACCGTATCGAGTTCAGGAAGAAATTCGATAAGATCATCCAGGAAGGAAACAATGTGCTTTCCGAATCGACTTCGAAATACCTTCTTGAATCATTCGGTATTGCCACAACCCTCCCCTATAGTGCCGGAACAGCGGAAGAGGCTGTGAATCATGCGCAAAGAATCGGTTATCCAGTAGTACTGAAAATACTGTCTCCCCAAATCACACACAAGACAGATGTAGGTGGAGTCATTCTGAACATAGAAAATGCAGAAGAAGTAAAAAGCGCTTTTAACAAGATTACCGACAATGCCCGTAAACTACAGCCAGATGCTACCATCCAGGGTGTAACCGTTCAGCCGATGGTCGATTTGAAGAACGGTGTGGAAATGATCTTGGGAATCAAGCGTGATCCTGTATTCGGTTCCGTGCTCATGATAGGTACTGGAGGTATTTACGCCGAATTATTCCTCGATCGCAGCCTCGAACTTCCTCCTCTGAATGAGAAGCTTGCCAGACGCATGTTGAAGAAATTGAAGATCTACCCGCTTCTTAAGGGTTATCGTGGGAAACCGCCCGTGAATGTGGATAAACTGGTGGAAGTGCTGATCCGCATGTCATACCTGACGGCAGATTACCAGGAAATATCTGAACTGGATATCAATCCCCTGCTTGTCACACCACAGGGTGTGATCGCTCTGGATGCCCGCGTTGTTGTGGATACGCAAATCTCAACACAGGAAGCATATTCCCACCTTGCGCTTCGCCCCTATCCCGAAGAATATATCAAGCAGATTTCTCTCGAAGACGGAACCCCCGTGACTTTGCGTCCCATCAAGCCAGAAGATGAATCATTATGGCTTGAATTGCTGGGTAGCTGTTCCAAGGAAGCTATCTATCAGCGTTTCCGCTATTTCTTCTTCTGGAACTCCCATGAAGTGGCAGTGAGATATTGTTTCATTGACTATGACAGGGAGATTGCAATTGTGGCAGAGACCATGATCGAAGGACAGAAAAAGCTGATCGGTGTGGGCAGGATCGTTGCTGACCCTGACCATGAAACAGTGGAATATGCAGTCCTCGTACCGGAAGCCTGGCAAAATAAAAAACTCGGCAGCCTGTTAACCGATTTCTGCCTCGAGATTTCAGCTAAATGGCATTTGAAGAAAGTAGTTGCACAAACTTCCACAGACAACCATCGTATGATCAGTGTCTTCAAGAAGCATGGCTTCAAAGTGGAGACCGACCTGACCAGCGATGTCGTAGATGTAGAGAAAATTCTATAACTTAGCAGAGACGACCGATCAGGACGTCTTATCCTATAATAAAGGAGCACCGGATGCTTTCCAGCAATGAGATTCGCCGCCAATTCATTGATTTCTTCATGGAAAGGGATCATATTTATAAGCCTTCTGCACCAGTCATTCCGCATGACGATCCAACCCTTCTTTTCACCAATGCAGGAATGAACCAGTTCAAGAATATATTCCTGGGGCAGATCCCCATTACATATAAACGTGCTGCCAACAGCCAAAAATGCATACGTGCCGGCGGAAAGCACAATGATTTGGAAGAAGTGGGACGTGACGGATATCATCATACCTTCTTCGAAATGCTCGGAAATTGGTCATTCGGTGATTACTACAAGAAGGAAGCCATTGGCTGGGCATGGGAACTCTTCACGAAAGTCTGGGGACTTCCCAAGGAATTGCTGCATGCCACGGTTCATCATTCAGACCAGGAAGCATTCGATCTATGGAAGAATCATACGGATATAGATCCGTCACATATAACATATCACGGAGATAAGGACAATTTCTGGGAAATGGGAGAAACGGGACCATGCGGTCCATGCTCCGAAATCAACATCGACAGGGGTTTGGACTTCTGCGATAAACAGCATGTCCCCGGTCATGAATGCAAGGTGAATGGCGATTGCCATCGCTACATGGAATTGTGGAATCTTGTCTTCATCCAGTACAATAGAGATGAATCCGGTGAACTCCATCCACTTCGACATAAGTATGTGGATACGGGAATGGGATTGGAACGCATCACACAAGTACTACAGGGAAAGACATCCAATTACCAGACTGATGCTTTTTACCCAATCCTGGAGAAAGTGGCTGAACTCAGCAAAGTTCCGTATACTGAAGAAACAGGTGTCTCCCACCGTATCATTGCCGACCATATCCGTTGTCTAACATTTGCCATTGCTGATGGCGGAATGCCTTCCAATGAAGGAAGAGGATATGTGCTTCGCCGTATCCTCAGGCGTGCAGCGCGTCATGGCAGGAAACTCAATTTCCATGAGCCTTTCCTCTTTTTACTGGTCGATACCCTTGTTGAAATGATGGGACACCACTACACGGAAATCGCTGAAAAAGCTCCCTTCATCAAGATGGCTATCAAGGCGGAGGAAGAAAGATTCAACCAGACTCTCGATAATGGCTTGGTCATTTTCGAAGATATTGTGAAACGAACCATGGGAGCACAGATCGCAGGTTCTGATGCATTCCTACTTTATGATACATATGGATTTCCATTCGACTTGACTGTCCAGATAGCGGAAGAAAGAAACTTAACCGTGGATGAGAACGGATTCAGGGAAGAAATGGAGAAACAGCGTACACGTGCCCGTGAATCCTCCAAATTCCAGGCAAGTGTGGAAGATGTGAATTGGACGATTCTCAATCCTGATACAAAGACGGAATTCGTGGGTTATGAACTCCCGGCTGTTTCCGCCAATATCATTCGATATGCCATCGGAGAAGACGGCAGGTTGCGCATTGTACTCAGCAAAACTCCCTTCTATGCTGAATCCGGTGGACAGATTGGTGATACCGGAACACTAAAGAATGAGGATTCCGAAATCCAGGTGCTCGATGTTCGGAAGGAACACGACCTGACTGTCCATTACTGTGAGATCATGCGAGGTGGGATCAGCGAAAAGCCTTATGAAGCGATCATCGATTCCTATCAAAGGTTACACACAGCCCGCAATCATACTGCCACGCATCTGCTTCATGCTGCTCTCAGGCAAGTACTGGGTGAACATGTGCAGCAGAAGGGTTCGTGGGTGGCACCCGATGGTTTCCGTTTCGACTTCACCCATTTTTATGCCTTAACGGAAGAAGAAATGGAGAAAGTGGAATCCATCGTAAATGAAAAGATACGGGAATGCATGCCCGTCAATGTTTCGGTCATGGGTCTTGAGAAAGCCAAACAACTGGGTGCCATGGCGCTCTTTGGCGAGAAATACGGGGATAAGGTGCGTGTCGTCAAGATGAATGACTTCTCCATGGAGCTTTGTGGTGGTACTCACCTGCATAATTCAGGAGAAATCGGATCTTGCAAGATTGTCTCCGAATCTTCCATCGCTTCCGGTGTCCGCAGGATCGAAGCTATCACGGGAGACTCTGTAGAATCTTATATCCGGATATTGGAAAAATACCAGACAGATACAGCATCCATTTTGGGTGTACCTGAGCAGCAAATTTTCCACAAGATAGAGAAGATGCAGATGGAGATCAAGGACCTCCAGCAGGAAGTAGATTCCCTATCTCTGAAAGCAGCCTCCTTTGAACTCGATGACATGATAAAGAATGCCTTTGATATGGATGGAGTTAAGGTTGTCATCTCCCGGATACAGGCTAAGAATACACGGGATCTGGGTAACCTTGCAGATACATTGAAAAGTAAGTTGAAATCAGGTATTGGCGTACTATTCTCAGAGATAGAAGGCAAAGTCTCAATATTGGTAGTTACTACCCCTGACCTGGTTCAGAAATATCCAGCAGGTAAGTTGGCTGGGAAGATAGCCGAACTCGTCGATGGCAAGGGCGGCGGAAAACCCGACCAGGCGATGGCTGGCGGGAAGAGCGTGGAAAAGATAGAATCTGCTCTCAGCAAAGCGGTCGAGATCATACAGGCATTTAAGATTTAAGATTGAAGATTTAAGATTGTTTCTGCACTTTACCCATTTCATTTTCCCTCCCATTTGTAAAGGGAGGGATTAAGGGAGAGCTAGTTCTGGACTTTGCTTATCCCTTCGGGATGTTCTGCCGTAACACTCGGGCGTCAGCCCGGTGCCTTGATATCCATACTGTGATTTAGCCCTGTAAGGGCGAAAGATTTTAGCCCATAGCGTGAGCTATGGGAAGAGAGTCACCTATTACAATCAATATGTTCATTCTTTTTCCGCAAAAGAACAAACCAAGAAAGCTCTCGGCGTACACGAATCGATTCTCATTACGGTTCGTCTTTTCCGACACAAACTCAATCGCATTGTTTCATTCAAGATACGGACAATCATATTTCTTCAATGTTCTATGTACTTGAGTAGCATCACTAGCATGCGTGAGTTTGTGACGGGACTCACCTTCATTCGGTAATTTCATTGCACATCGATTCTTTGTAATGCCGATTCAGAGCATTAATACCCATAGCGTGAGCTATGGGTTGCTTATTATTCCTCCCTTATGGTAAGGGAGGATGTCACGAAGTGACAGGAGAGTTAAGAAGGATTCAATTGCCAATTATGACCATGTACTATAGTTCATGTAATAGGTTTGATGATTCATATTCGCAGATGCAAGATAAATTGACAGTTGAAGATGTATTGTTTTATTCGGACATTAGAGTATGGATCCAAATCTTCTCTGTAACTTTTAGTTTTTCGTTGTTAGTTGTTAATTGAACCGGAGGTTCTTATGTGCGGACGTTTTGCTCAGATATTCAAGTATGATCAACTAAAGAAATTGCTGGATGAATATGAGATACAGAATCGTGATGAACAAATACCCATTCATTTCAACATTGCCCCGTCACAGGTGGTGCCTGCATTTATCTCGACTCCGAAGGGGAATGTCCTGACCTATTTTCAATGGGGCTTGGTACCCTCGTGGTCAAAAACTGCCGATTCACCCTACAAGATGATCAATGTCCGCTCCGAATCCGTATTGGAAAAGCCCACCTTTAAAGCTGCCATTACACGGCGTAGATGCATTATACCAGCATCAGGCTTCTATGAATGGCAGAAACCTGCGAAAACTCCTTTCTACATACATCCCACAAACCGTGAGCACTTTGCTTTTGCCGGTATCTGGGACAGATGGCTTGGTGCCGACGGCAGTGAACTGCAAACCTGTGCCATCCTGACCTGTAATGCGAACGGACTCATGAAGAATATCCATGAACGCATGCCGGTTATCCTGACTCCTGACACAGAGAAATCCTGGATCAATTACATCAATCAAGACCCGCGGCTTCTCTCCGCCTTACTGCTCCCCTTTCCTGAACAGGAAATGGATGCATATCCGATCAGTTCATTCGTGAACAACGTCCGGAATGACGGACCGGAATGTATTGAGAGAGCATAAAAAGTAATAGTATCATAAAATCGGAATCTTATGCCACATTTTTGAATGCATCCATAAGATTGGAATCTTATGCCACACTACTTCTTCTTACCGCGTCCCTTCGTCTCTGGAGCAGCAGGAACTTCCAATATCGGTTCCGTTGTTACGGGGTTCTCTTCTTCATGATGGAACTTCATCTCCGTATCGATGAGTCTCTTCTTCATTTCAATCTTCACTACGGGTTCAATGACATGTGTCACAAGGAATAATTGCTTGCCCTTGGTTAGAGCGAGCTTGTCTTCCGGGGAAAGACGCTCGAGCTTGTCGAGCTCGACGACCTTTTCCACCCGGTTGGTTGCCACATCGACAACCTGCACGAATTGCTTCTTTTCAGCCATGAGGATTACCTCCAGTTGGTATTTTTCAGGGAATTTAAAAAGTGTATCATATACAAATTTGTTATACTCGAGCTTGTGATCCCGATAATAGGATCTGAACACACCACAGTCCTCCATCCGCTCACAAATGCAGCAGGTTGAAACTGCCAGCGACCTGGAGTTCCGATTCTTGGGACAAAACAGGGTGCGTTTCTTTCTTCTCATTCTCTCCATGTTTCCATTTTGAATTTTACAGCATTTTAGAAAAATCCTTTAACCTTTTATCTGTAAAGAGAAATCTTGCAGAAGGTTCGAGTAGTAGCCTTTATCATCGACCATTGTAGAAACACCTTATACGTGCGTCTCATCCCATGAAACACATAACTTGGAGGCAATTGTACAAGGAGAAGTTATGAAAAGACCTATCCATAACATTTAGAAGCATTTTTGGAAGCTTTTTTGCGAGATAATTATTAGATAATAGGCGCATCAACAATCTGGAGTTAATAAATACTGTATAGGAG
>DAONDQ010000068.1:0-12805 GCA_035402645.1 Candidatus Cloacimonadota bacterium
AAACGTGCGAATTCCACGTTCACATAAAATAATCTTCTGATTCCCATTTTGGGCAATATAATCAGCAGCCTGCAACCATTCTTGAATCGTGCTTCCCATTCCTCTTTTCAGGATAACAGGATTGCTTATTCTGCCTAATGCTTCGAGTAATGGATAGTTATGCATGCTTCTGGTACCGACTAGGAAGATATCGATTTTATTAGCCATCATATGCAAATGTTCCACAGAAGTGATTTCAGAAACTGTTACCATGTTGAGCTCAGTTCCAACACGATTCAAAATATCGATTCCTTCTGCTCCCAGCCCTTGAAAGCTATCAATGGAGGTTCGCAGCTTGAATGCACCGCCTCTCAAAAACTGGATTCCTATACTGCGCAGAGCCAGTGCTGTATTATAAAGATTCTCATAATTGGATATCGTACAAGGTCCAGCAATGATGGTAATACTTTTTTTTAAAAAAATCTCGTCAATTAGCATTAATCGCCTCTATATCAAGCTTGTTTGATTTGATATGCATCCAAAGATCTTCATTCAAAGATAATAATCCATATGTAAGATTATTATTGCTTACGATGAATTCATTGAAATGAAATCTCTCCATTAATATCAAGATATAAATGATAGATGAAAGTACAACGTATTTATTTTGGGGTTCATACGGCAAAAGTTCTTGTAATTCGGCATCCGTGATTTTGTCAATCATGTTTCGCAAATATATCAAATCACTTTTTGATACGTGCTTCCCATGAATTGAGTCATGATTATACGAACGATAATGAAATTTCAAATTCGTCAAATTACCGACAGATAATCCAATACCAATCCAATTCTCCATTAGAGGTATCGTAAAATTAGTATGGTCAAGCGCATCATTGATGTATTTCTCGATTGCTTGAAGATCATTTGAATATTTATTCTGAAACCTTCGAAGACCCAAGTCAATACTTACTAAATTTTGTAGTTTACCTGCATTATAGATCGATAGCTCAGTGCTTCCACCTCCAATATCAAAGGAGACGAAATTTTGAATATCCTGGAATGATCGTTGGGTCGCGTAGAATGTGAGATAGCTTTCTTCCATTGCAGATAAAATTCGATAATGTATGTGAAAATTCTTCCATATTTCCTGAATGAGATATTCCTTATTCTTTGCATCTCTTGAACAACTGGTTCCTGTAATAATGATATCTTTTGAATAATCGATCGCTTCTGATATGAATGAACGAAGAATTATAATAGTTCTATCCATTGCATCAAGAGTCAGAAAACCATCTCGCATTCCTTCAGACAATGCAGTCACGCCTGTATGCCTTTTCACAACAGTAACATTGTCTCCGGAAATGGTACCCAATAATAGATATATATTGTTACTGCCTATATCAATAATAGACCTTTTACCATACTCTTTTCTATTAATCATGAATTGTCTCCTGAATTCGCAGACAATTCATTTTGGAAAATAAGAAAAATGTCAATTCAAATCGCAATTTGAAGAGACTTAATGCAAGAAGTTATTTCTACGGGTATTTTTAGAAATATCTCGCTGATAATTCACATCCAGTGCATATTCCGGAACTGGATGTGCTTTTTGGAATATTGAGATTTGTTTTCTTTCTGCTTTTAGTAGAAGTTGTTTCTTCATTCACTGATCTGGCTTCAGTTTCCGTTTTTGTGCCGTAACCAAGATCATTAAGTATTTCGCAGATAGATCCCATTACTTCTCCTTTACATTTTGAATTAATATATGATCATAATCTCGAGTGTATTTAACCAATTTGTGATGAATTCTATTATTAGCTTCAGTACTGATATTCTTCTTCCAGTGCGGACATCGAGGATCAGGGAAATGCTCTTTTCTGTATATTTTCAAGGCATCTCTCCAACACTTTCCCCGTTCAAAATTGCATTTTGCAAAGTTTTTTTCTTCGCATGCTTTGCAGGGATTATCGTTTGTCAGATCGGATTGCTGTGGATGAATCAATTTCCATCTTTTTTCTGAAAGCAGGATGGCATCTAAGGGTTGTTTCTTAACATTACCCAATAAATATGTCTTATTCCAATACAATTCCTCACAACATGTTACAGAGCCATCCGGAAGAATTACGATTCCAGTCCGCCCACCATTGCATTGATTCCGATTCAAATAATCTATCTCACTCTGAGAATAATCCTTTCCATTCCATTTCGGATTTCTATTCAGACTCAATACAATTTCACGACCTTTAAAGAGAAGTTCGATCAATTTCAATTGATGCTCAAATTCATCCAAATCAGATTCCTGAAGCATGATTGAAGAAATATTGGTCTTGTACAAAGAATCAGCGATTGCATCAATTCCAATACGATAGATATTGCTGAAAATCGCAAGCTGCTGCATTGTGGTATAAAGATTTCGATATGTCAGTCGAGTTTGAACACTATTGATTGAAATGTCCAATCCGATTCTTTCGGCATTTTCTATCGATTTAATGATATCTGATCTGTACTTTTCCGGATTTTTTATGTTGAGTGAAAAACTCAGAAGATTATCATCAAAAGTATCGATGCTGATCTGGTAACTGCCGAAGCCTAACTTATGTAGAAAAACCTGATCTTCATAGGATAATGGAGTTTTTGTCGGGATTTCTGGATAGTAATTATAATATGCTAATAATGAAACAAAATCCTTCCAGTTTGGATATAAAAAAAAGTCGCCCCCCGATACCGAGATGTCTTGAGCCTTGTATTTGAAGGCCAAGTCGTAGATGATCGATTCCCACATTTCCATGGATAAAGGTTCATGTGGGTGGCTCTTATCCGCATAACAATAGATGCAGTCGACACCACATTGCATATGCGGGATAAGAAGAAATGAGTGAGGATAATACAGGTAGTTTGCTGATAAATCAAAATCACTTATTTCTTTTAAATTAGGTAAAATTGTAGAAAGATCCATTTGCGCTTTACGATGAGGCCATGGATTTTCGCTTGCTGAATAATATATCTCGAATGAACTAATTAGTTCTTTCTCGAGATTCTCGATTTGTGTTTGGTTTAATTTGAAATATTCCTCTACAAAACTGATGATAGTTGAAAAATTCCTGGTTCCATCCATCAAATAGAAAGCAGTCGCGATATCTGGACTTATTACATCAAAACTTCGATTCCTTCCGACTGAACTTAGAATTCTCTCTTTGTGATGTGTATTCTTAAAATAAATCACAGAGCGATTCTTATCAGATCTGAGAATAACATTATCTTTTAGGTGTAAAAATCCTGTCTTCATAAGCATAAGAAAAATGGTGAATATTCGTTTATTGGAGAGTCGTGGAGAGCATTATCACAACCCACCCCGACGAATATCCACCAGTATTATTTATTGTGCCTTTTTCACAATATACTCTTTGCCATCGACAACAATGATAAGGTGTTCCGGATCTTCAGATACTATACGGATGCCATCCTGGTTGAGACTTCCGGTATAAATGGGTAGATTTTCAATGGACCAGAGTTTGGTGAAATTGGACAGACTTGTGAGCATTAAGCTCAATGAGATAAAAGTAAGAATCTTTTTCATATAACCTCCACTATTAATATAGTGGAGGTTATTTGAAAAGTTGGTGGACAGCTTGTATGTAACTTATTTATTTTTGGTACTTTAAGAGGTCTATAGCTTCATCTACTGAAAGGTCTAATTGCCCTTTGACTGTAAAGTTTTCTAAGGCAATATTCTTATTTTCAGGAACACACAAAAGAATTTCTCCTTCGTTTACCTGAGTAATATGCAAATAGTTCTTTTTATCAAAATCGAGATTTAAAAGCGGAAATTTAAATTCACCGTCGTGCTTCTGACAGACCATAGTCAGGTGATACGAATCACTGTAATGGCTAAAGGACCATTCTCGACATTCCTTCACATCTTTGAAGACACTTGCCAATCTTTCCAAGTCCACACCTCGAAGATAATTGATCATGGAAGCTAATTTATCTTCTTCGATCGCTTTCATCAATGATCTGATAAAACGGTTGATATTGTTGAGTTGTGGAAAAGAAAGAATTTTGTTGCTGAATCGCCAACCATCTTCCCATAAAACAAAAGATTGAATATTTCTCTTGATTCGTTGTTTATGAAAAGCTGCAGTATTGTAACTGAGTTTCTCATTCTTTGCATATTTCGCTATATTGAATTTTACTTTTTTAAATTTCTGATAAATACGAAATTCTTCCAATGATAATGCCTTCTTTGCTGTGTCGTCATCAACTTCTGGCATTGCATCATCATCAGAAATCGCTTCCATTGGTTTCTTCTTAACAGATTCTTCTAATTTTTGAATTGAAATATCAGAAGTTCTCTTATCATTTTCTCTGATCCGGATAGATTCTCTTTTAACAACCGTTCTTAACCATGCTTTAGGACTTTTGATCTCGCTCTTTGCCGTAATAAGACTCAGCATTGCATTCTGAGCAATATCAAAAGCAGTATCGTTGTTACCAATAAAAAAACAGGCAACATGCAACGAGTACTTGTACAGATCTTGATAATCCTTTTCGTTAAATCGAGAATCCATAATATTTCACCAGAATATTTTTTTATATAATAATGTATAATAATAACTTCTGTCAAGAATTTTCACGGCTCATCGTAGCATTGTATGTTTATTGATAATTTTACTGGGGTGGTATCATGTTTATTAATATTTCGTTAGGATAAGAAGAGCAATCCTTCTCTTTTGAAAACCCAATTCTTGATTGAAGAAATCCTACTTCAAACCCTTTGAATGTAAATAATTCTACTTGACATAATGCCATTAATTCACGAAGTTAACCATATGGTTAAAGCACATGGTTAAATATGGAGGTAATATGCCGACTCAATCGGAGACTGAAGAGCGTATCCTATCAGCAGCTACTGAAATATTCCTTTCCAAGGGTAAAGAAGGTGCTCGCATGCAGGATATTGCAAATCATGCTAAAATCAATAAAGCCCTTCTGCATTACTATTTTCGATCAAAGGATCATCTTTACTACATCGTTTTCGAGATGATTTTTACAAAATTCATACGCTCATTTATGATGAATTTACATTTTGAGAATGATTTCAAATCGGATCTGCGAAACTTTATCTATGCCTATATAGATGCCATTTCGAAGAATCAACAGATATTCCGCTTCTTTGTCTGGGAAATTCACAGTAGAAGCGAGAACATTGGGAAGATAATACCCAAAGTATTCGAAAACTTAGGCTATCGATCGAATCCGTTTATTGAAATTATTGAAAGAGCAATTGAAACAAATCAAATAAGAAGGGTGGAGCCTGCTCAACTGTTTATTAATATCGTATCCTTGTGCGTCTTCCCCTTTCTTGCAAAACCGATTATAGAGAATTTTTTACCAGTTACTCAAATCTCGATGAAAAGTTATACAGAAGATAGAAAAAGAGTGGTTTTCGATTTTATCTGGAATGGTATCCAGCCCAATTTGGTTGAAGGAGTGAATCTATGAAAATAAAGTACATTTTGTCATTCGTTATGATCATTGCAGCAATGAACATACTGAATGCTATCCAAACCCCGATCTCTCTGCAGAATGCTATGGATAAGGCTGCAAATCAAAATTTAACAACGAAACAATTGGAACTGAAACTAAGTGAATTATCACTTGATCGTCAGGTTAAGAATGCCGCATATTATCCGACCCTGCAACTCAATGGATCTTATTCATATAATTCAAAGGAATCCGGAATCGAATTTACACCACTGCCAAAGATCATTTTTGATTCCAAGGAAAGATATGATTCAAACATAGCGATCCAGGAGGTATTATTCGCTGGATTTAGAATACGTGAATCGTATCAGATGAGCAAAACACAGTATCATAGTCAACAGTATCAGATAGAAAGCACAAAGAATCAGCTCAGGTTGGCAGTAGGTGCTCTGTTCTACCAGGTTCAAGCATTGAGATTAAGCAGGGATGTGCTATATCAAAGTCGCGAGCGGGTAATGAATCAGCTCTTGTATGTTCGTGCACTGCTGGAATCAAAACAGGCTGTTCCTTTTGATACGCTCGATGCATCCAATCGGTTATTATCCATTGATACTCAGATAAAGAGATCCATCCAGACTGAAGATGTAATGGTAATGAAATTCAATAACCTGATCAACGATCCAAACACTGAATATACTCCTGAAACAATTCAGGATTTCAAGAATTCAAATCAACTTCAGGGACTGAATACATTGTTAGAGATGGCGCATAGGCAGAACACGGATGTTACGATCTATAATATTCAAAAGAAAGCACAGGATTCAATGATTAAGATACAGAGATCCACGCTATATCCTCAATTAGTAGCTTCTGCTTCATATCATGAAGCCAAGCCAGGAACAAATGCCTTTGCAAATGAATGGATGAATTACTACAACGTGGGTATTGGTTTTCAATGGCAAATTTGGGATTGGAAAGCCAATTACAATAAACTGCTTCAACAAAAATATGAAAAGAACAGAATCGATCTTCTTCAGCAGCAGGCTTTGCAGAATCTTGATCAGCAAGTAACTGAAACCTATAAGAATATCCAGATGACATATGATCAGATTGAGCTTCAAGAGAAACTGACAAAACAGGAAGGTGATCGGTATATTATGATCCAGGATCGGTACAAAGAGAGTCAGATTTCAGAACTTGATCTCAGTACTGGTGAGAAAGCACTTACAGAATCGCAACTAAATCTCAAGCAACAATATGTGAACCTCTATGTCTATCTCATGCAGATGGATATTCTAACCGGTAAGTTCATTCCAATGGAGCAGAGATGAAAAAGTTATTGATCTGGGGTATTACAGTCATTTCGGTCATTTTACTGAACGGTTGCAGCCATCAGCATAAAGATTTGAAATACGCTGGGACTTTGGACGGTACAGAAATTCAAATTCCGGCTCAGACTGGTGGAAAGATCATCAGGATGATGTTCGAGGAAGGTCAACTCAAACAGAAGGGCGATACCTTAGCTGTCATCGATACACAGGAGTTGCATTTTCAGCTGCAGCAATTGGATGCTAACCTCGAATCACTGATATCAGCGCAAAGGATTGCACAAACCAACCTCGACCAGGCAAATCGGGACAACCAATATATTGTTGATAAATATGAGAGAACCAAGCAGCTCTATCAAAATAAAGCAGCATCGCAGCAAACGTTGGATGATGTTTCAAATCAGAAATTGAAGACTTCTTCTGCATTACATAACAGTCAGAATGTTCTCAATCAAACTACGAGTAATATAGAACAAGTGAAAGCACAGATTCTCACAATCAATAAAAAGGTCAGCGATGCTGTTATTCTATCCCCCATTACAGGTACAATATCGACGAAGTATTACAATGAAGGCGAAGTGATCCCTCCTATGGGCAGTATTGCAGAGATACTCGATACAAGAACGCTTGATGTGAAGATCTATATTTCTGTAGATAAGCTTTCTACCATCAAAACAGGGGATATTTTAGAGGTAAAAGCTGAAGGAATAGATAATACCTATCATGGTAAAGTCATATGGATCAGTAATCAAGCTGAGTTTACACCAAAAACAGTCCTCACCCCTGAAACCCGTTCCTCGCTTGTCTATGCAGTCAAAGTGGAATTAGATAACTCCGATGGAAAACTCAAGCAGGGCATGCCAGTAGAAGTGAAACTGAAATAAATATGGCAGATATCAGTTTCCATGATGTGAGCAAAGCATATGATTCAATGATTGCACTGAATCATATTGACCTGACAGTGGAAAAAGGCGAACTCTTTGGACTCATAGGACCTGATGGTGCAGGGAAAACAACCATGATGAGAATACTGTGTTCTCTTCTTAAACCTGACTCAGGAACTGTTACGGTTCGTGATTTGGATGTCATTACGAATTCGGCCATGATTCGTGCCATACTCGGTTATATGCCTCAAAGGTTTTCTTTATACCAGGACCTCACCGTAGAACAGAACCTTCGCTTCTTCGCAGACCTCTTCCAGGTAGACCGTTCAGTACAAAAGAACAGGATGGAAGAGTTATATGAATTTTCAAAACTTGGTCCATTCAGTAAAAGAAAAGCTGGAGCACTTTCAGGAGGGATGAAGCAGAAGCTGGCACTGTCATGTAACCTCATGCATACACCAAAGATCATGATACTCGATGAACCTACCTTTGGCGTTGATCCTGTATCCAGGGAAGAATTCTGGCAAATTCTGCATAATTTGAACAAGAGCGGTACGACGATTCTTGTCTCCACACCCTATATGGAGGAAGCAGCTCAATGTACGAGAATAGCACTCCTCAGAAAAGGTCTGAAAATCTCGGAAGGTACACCGGAAGAGATCATATCCACCTATCCACATAAACTCTACCTGCTAAGGGCAAATGATATTCATCAAATGCATAATGTCCTGCAAAGTGAAGATTATGTTGTTTCTACCCAGTTATTCGGTGATTCTCTCCATGTCGCTTATTCTCAAAAACCTTCCATTCAACAATGGAATGATCTTATTGAGAAAAGCAAACATAATCTCATCCAATATGAAGAGATAACTCCATCCATCGAAGATGTTTTCCTGAGTGCTGGTAATTGATATGGCTTCTGAAATAAACGTAATCACACACGACATCACCAGAAAATTTGGTAAATTCATTGCTGTTGATCATATCAATATCGAAGTCTATAAAGGTGAAATATTCGGATTCCTGGGAGCAAATGGTGCAGGCAAGACAACCCTGATTCGCATGCTCTGCGGATTGCTAAAACCTACAAGCGGAAATGGGACTGTAGCCGGATTTGATATCATGACTCAAAGTGAGCAGATCAAGCTGAATATTGGATATATGAGTCAGAAATTCTCTCTTTATGATGACCTCACAGTAAAAGAAAACCTTACATTCTTTGGCGGGATTTATGGGTTGTCAGGTAAAATTCTCCAATCTCGTATTCTCGAAGTTCTCGATTCATTGGATTTAGTGAATATCCAAGACAGTACGATTTCCTCGCTTCCTGTTGGATTCAGGCAGAGATTGGGACTGGGCTGTTCTCTTCTGCACAATCCTCCAATTTTGTTCTTGGACGAACCGACATCTGGAGTCGATCCCCAGGTTAGAAGGAATTTTTGGGATATCATCTATCGCCAGGCTAACGAAGGGAAGACGATATTTGTTACAACGCACTTCATGGACGAAGCGGAGTACTGCAATCGGGTACTGATCATGAAGGATGGTCATGCCATAGCAATGGATAATCCAAGAATACTGAAGAAGAATATGGATAAGGCGACGATGCAGGAAGTATTCATTTCCCTGGTTCAGGATAAGGAAGGCATTCAGTGAACCTGAATTCAAGAGTATTTGCTGTAATGAAGAAGGAATTCATCCATATCTTGAATGATAAAATGACACTTATGATTGTGATCATGCTGCCAATCTTGCAGCTTATCATCTTCGGGTATGCATTGAACATGGAGATTCAACACATTGATATGCAGGTCATTGATTATGACAGAACAATCAGTTCCAATTCCTTGATCGATGAATTCTCTCATAGCTCCTATTTTCATGTGGAAAGCAATACGAGTTTTATCTCGAATATAGAAAGATACCTCTATTCAGGAAAAGCTAAAGCAATATTGATCATACCCAAGGACTTTTCAGAAATGCTGAAGCGGGATTCACAAATAAGTGTGCAATTGCTTATCGATGCATCTGACCCCAATTCTGCAAATCTTATCAAGATCTATTGCCAGGCAGTATTGAGTAAATATAATATCAAGCATGGGAACATCTATACAATGCCCTTTACCGTGAGTCATAGCGTATGGTATAATCCTGATCTGAAGAGTTCATATTTCTTTGTTCCGGGTATTCTTGCCATGCTTCTTGTCATGATATCTGCTTTACTCACAAGCATTGCCATTACTAGGGAAAAAGAGCTTGGGACCATGGAACAGATACTGGTCTCCCCTATTCGATCCTGGGAAATTATCATTGGGAAGGTCGTTCCCTATATTCTTCTCGCTTTCATCGATGCCTGTCTTGTCCTGCTTGTGGGGATGCTGCTCTTTCACATTCCATTTCAAGGTTCGGTATTGGATTGTACCATTCTGACACTACTATACATCATAACAGCTTTATCCCTCGGTATCCTGATTTCGACAATAGCACAGACACAGCAGACAGCCCTTATGTTTGCCCTTGCCATCACCCTCTTACCCACCATCATGCTGTCTGGATTCATCTTCCCCATCCGCTCCATGCCATTACTTCTGCAGGCTGTCAGCTATATTGTCCCCGCCAAATACTACCTGATGATCATTCGGGGTATCATGATCAAGGGAAACAGTCTGTCAGAGCTTTATGTACAGGCAATATTCCTGCTGGTCATGTCAGTTGGCATGCTGTCTATCGCATGGAAAAGGTTTAAGACACATGTCTGAGGAATTTTATGCGTAAGATATTATACTTGTTGCAGAAGGAATTCAAGCAGATATTCAGGACGAGGGAAATGCTGATCATCATTTTCGGCATGCCTCTCATACAAATGCTTTTAATGGGCTTTGCCGTTACGAATGATATCAAACATGTGAGAATGATTATTTCTGACCAGGATCATTCCGTCTACAGCCGGAATCTGAAGGATGCATTCCTTCATACAGACCGTTTTGACATTGTAGGATTGCAAACCGACCCCAATCAATACGCACAAGCCATTCAGCAGTGGAAAGCACAAGTCGTATTAATCATCCCGCAGCACTTCTATCGTGACCTGTACAGATTGCGGCAGCCTTCCCTGCAGATTATCGCCGATGGGCTCGATGGCAATACAGCAACGATTGCCATGGGATATATCGATGCTATCCTCACACAATATGCACTACAGAACCAGGCTAAACTGAACTCTTTTGTAAAACCACAGATACACCTGGTGCAGTCACAGGAACGCATGAAATTCAATGAGAATCTGAACAGCTCCCAATACATGGTACCCGGCATCATCGTGATTCTTCTGACCGTGATTTCACTTATGCTCTCATCCATGAATATCGTCCGTGAAAAAGAAATTGGAACATTAGAACAGTTGCTTGTCACACCTTTGAAAAAGCATCAGCTTTTATTAGGGAAGTTAATCCCGTTCTTGTTACTTGGAATATTTGAGATGCTGATGGTATTACTTATCGCACAGTTGATATTTGGAATTCATATGCAGGGAAGTTATCCTCAACTGGCTTTACTATCCCTCATTTTTTTATTCACAACGCTTGGTACCGGTCTTCTCATATCCACGGTTACCAGCACACAACAACAGGCTATGTTCGTTTCATGGTTCGTCATGATCTTTATGATTCTTTTGAGTGGTTTATTTGTGCCGATTGAGAATATGCCGATTGGTATGCAAAGAATTACACTGATAAATCCCATGCGCTATTTCATCTTTATCATGAGAAGCATATTTGAAAAAGGAAGTTCCATTACTGATTTGTGGAATGCCATCATCCCGATGTTCTCACTGGGAACGCTGATATTTATTACCAGTGTCTTTTCTTTCCAAAAAAGGATAAAATAAAAGGGGATTCGTATTGAATCCCCTTTTCGAAGAACTATTTCAGTTTATTGCTTAGTACTTTTAGCATGTCTGCCGTCATCATATCAAGATCATATTCAGGTTTCCAACCCCATTCCTTACGGGCAGCGGTATCATCCATCTTATTGGGCCAACTGTCGGCAATATCCTGTTTAATAGGGTCGACAATGTAATCCATGACAAAGTCTGGAATATGTTTCTTAATGGCAGATGCGATCATTTCAGGCTCAAAGCTCATGGCTGTAACGTTAAAGCAGTTCCTATGAATCAGTTTGGAAGGATCTGCTTCCATTAGATCAACTGCAGCACGAAGTGCATCGGGCATGTACATCATGTCCAGGTATGTTCCTGCTTTCAGATTACAGGTGTATTTTTTTGTCTTGATGGCTTCATAATAGATTTCAACCGCATAATCAGTCGTTCCACCACCGGGTAAAGTGACATTTGAGATAATACCGGGATAACGTACACCACGTGCATCTACACCAAAACGTTGAAAATAATAATCACTTAACAGTTCAGCAGCGACTTTGGATACACCGTAGATTGTATTCGGACGCATGATCGTATCCTGTGGGGTATTATCATGCGGTGTGCTCAAGCCGAAAGCACCGATGGAACTAGGAGTGAAGATTGCACATGAATATTCCCTGGCAGCTTCCAGGCAATTATTCAAAGCCCCCATGTTTACTTTCCAAGCTAACTGGGGATTTGCTTCCCCCTTGGCTGATAGCATGGCAACAAGATTGAAAATGGAGTCCACTCTATATTTCTTCACAACATCCACAAGAGCATTCATATCCAGAACGTCGAATATCTCAAAAGGACCCTGTGCAGACAATTCTCGACAGCAGGCAGCATTTACATCAGAACCAATCACATTATCAACACCATATATATTACGAAGATATGGTACAAGCTCAGAACCGATTTGACCACCGGCTCCAATTACAAGGATACGTTTCATGTTTCCTCCAGGATTTTTTTGATGAAACATCTATTTGTGAATAAAATTTGTCAATGATGAAGAATTAGAATTTGTGGTGTTTCCTTCAGGTAACGTGCAAACATGGTTTACCTTGTTGCATTCAGAGAACCTAAAGATTCTCTCAACAACAGCTGAAGCTGTTATTACGGCACCAGTAATATTTCCTTTAGGTAATGTAGAAATATGGTTCACCTTGTTGATAAAGATAATCTGAAGAATATCAACACAAAAGCTGAAG
>DAONDQ010000068.1:12905-16147 GCA_035402645.1 Candidatus Cloacimonadota bacterium
TGTTGATAAAGATAATCTGAAGAATATCAACACAAAAGCTGAAGCATTTACCACAGCTCACTTGTGGTGTTTCCTTCAGGTAACGTGCAAACATGGTTTACCTTGTTGATTCTAAAAGATTGTATATTCTTCCAGACTTTCTCTCATATAGTCATCATCAAGAATACTTACAAACTCTTGTATAACCCAAGTCCATTCCCAAAGCTTTGGTTGCTCAACAAAACCAGCCTTAAAAGGATTTAGAATAATATATCTGATGATATTATTCAGCTCAGTTTCATTTCTGACATAATGATCATAGTATTCATCCTGCCATAATTTGCCTGATCGCTTTAGTTCTAGATTAATAAATCTTGAACTTCTCCCCTTTATTAGATGCATGATTTTCGAAAGTGAATAAAATTGTCCGGTTTCATCGTGTAATGGCTTAATGAGCAAATGTATATGGTTTGGCATAATTGTATAGGCATATAAATCATAAAGTACCTTATTATGGTGATGAATCTCTGTTGCCATTAGTTGGGCACATGTACGGTTCAACAGAAAATTACCAGAGTGCTCATACTTATCAAAGAAAGAATCTTGTATGGCAAAGAGTTTCTTTTGAAACATAATATTCCGTTCTTGGGGTTTAGTTATATGTTGGATCGAATTGCTTATTTCGTTTTTCTTGATCTTAAGCAAATGGAAATACTCAGCAGGGCATGGCACATCAAGTCGAAAAGTAATGAAAACAGTGCTTTCTTTAGGTTGATAATGCGGTAAATCTCCCTGATAATGTTTCTTATACCTTAGATTTGAATGCATATTCCCTCCTATTATTGTTTTATTAATAATCCTTTAGTACTACCTTCAGGTAATGCCTGTTGAAACACAGTTCACATTGGTAAGATAACCTAAAGGATATCAACACAAAAGCTGAAGCATTTACCACAGCTCACTTGTGGTGTTTCCTTCAGGTAACGTGCAAACATGGTTCACCTTGTTGATAAAGATAATCTGAAGAATATCAACACAAAAGCTGAAGCATTTACCACAAATTACTCAATCGCTTCTTTTTTTATTTTCAACTTCATATTGCTTTCGAAAAATTCAGGTTTCATTATTTTTAGCCTTTTTATTATATTCTTCATCTGTGGTGTTTGCTTTTCATAGAACTTTTCGAACTTGGATGATAGATCAATTCTGATATCCTTACCACCCACCGATACCATCTTCGAAAACATGGAACCGATAAAGCTCAGTAATTTGGTGATGCTGATCAGCGTATTCGAATGATCACGTAACTCGATGATGAATTTACTGCCGTCAAAGATGATATCTTGGATTTCCAGATCGAGGCTCACGGGAATAGATGTGATCACCATGCTCACATCGCCCTTGAAAGTGAAATATCCTTCATGAAGTGAAATTGAAAGGTCATCTATGAAAGAAATATTCAAACAATCTCGGAGAAGTGAATTCACTGATTTCTCCGGGATTTTCAGTGATAGTTCACCCTCGAAGGGTAGTGATAGAATCCTGTTAAGTGTTACTTTATCCATGATTTCTCTCTTTCTCCGAAAGTCCATATTCGGATAGACACACGGGTCTATCCCTACATTCTATAAAAGAAGCATATTCCGATTTTCATCGATCCAGGAGTATTTTACCTCGCCAACGAATATCGTATGGTCACCACTTCGAACCTGTGTAACGATCTCACATTCGAAGTTTGCAGCGGCATCCTTCAAGACGGGAAGCTTATGCAACTTACCGGGGATCCATTCGGCATCGATTTCCTCGAGCTTATTCACCCCTTTCCCACTGACTGTTCCGCAAAACATCACTTCTTCTCTCATCTCATCAGAAGGAATGCAGAGATTGAAGTACTTCGATTGCTGAAGACATTCATGGCTGAATCTTGTCAACCCGATGGAAATAGCGATCATCGGAGGGTCTATGGATGTGCGCATGAACCATTCAATCGTGATCGGATTATACCTGCCATCGGGGGTTTCAACAATTGCATATGCCACCTTGGAAGGTGAATGAACATGTAAATAGGCTTTATTCAGATTTACAACTTCCATGCTTCCTCCTACAGTTCTTCTATATATTTCCGATTCTTTTTATAGAAAGGATCGTTTACATCTTTCAACAAAACATCATCATTATTTGTTTCTGAAAGAACCTTATTCAGATCGAAACCACCCTTGCTGGCAATCAAAGAGAACATTTTCACGCGAATCGCATTCACGGGACAGGCATAGAGACATCTCATGCACATCAGACAACGAAATCCGAATTTGATATATCCACCTTCATTCCTGATATTTCCCATCGGACATGCTTCAATGCATTTCTTGCAGAGATAACAATCTTCATTCGCGTAAAAATGATATTTACCCATCATCTTTGAGCCAAAATGTTCCATCAACATAATCCTGCTGAATATGCGATTCCATTCGGGAACTTGCTTCAATCGTTTTTGGTTAGTATGAATTTCTTCAGCATATCTCTGAATCTTATACTTTGCAACCTGGAAGAGTTTTCTTATATCATGCTCATCTGTTCTAGTCAGAAAATTAGTTGCTGTGAGAAACATGGCTTCGTAGAAAACAAGAAATCCTTTGCGAAGCAGTTTTTCTCGTATAATGAACATAGCGCCATCATTTGTGGGTGAATATCCGCCACTGGCACAAAAAATGAAGGTGGGAATGTTTTTGCCCTTTGGCATTTGCTTCACCACTTCATGGACGATCCGGGGTGCATTGAAAGCATGAATAGGGTATCCGATGCCTAGTTTTTCAATCGAATGCCAATCAATCATGGAAGCATCTCTCTGATAGTCTTCCATTTTCATTATCAGAACCTCATCGCCCTTTTCCTTGAGTGCTTCCTGGTAATATTCGGCTAATCTTTCCGTATTCCCTGTACCTGAAAAATAGAGTATTAAAATCTTGCTCATAGAATTCACTTCCCTACGAATCATTTGTATATGAAGTTTATGCGATATTGGAAATGGTCAAGTAAAAACGTATATTCAATACGCATTCAATTTGTATTCATGCATTAGCATGGGAAAAAGCGATGGATATCCAATGGAATTCTAATGCATTCCCTATGCCATTCCAATCCCGAGGGATTGGTATCAGATTGGTATGGGATTGCTATGGGATTGGAAAGGGATTGGTATGCGATAGGTTATTCTGTGCCGTCCTAAATAAGTTGACACAATAGAAAAAAGAAGGAGTGACTTA